>JAACDY010000215.1 GCA_009936675.1 Bacteroidota bacterium | reverse complement strand
GATTGCAAATGTCTATCTGGAATATGAAATAATTCCAGGTTTAAAGTTTAAAACATCCTATTCGGGTTATAACAATAACCAAAGGGATGGGGATTATAGAGGAACCTACACAAAATCCCAAAAAGGTTCAAGAAACCCTAAAGCCAATACTACTAATCTCAAAACTTCCAACTATACCCTTGATAATACATTGAATTATCAAAAACAATTTGGAAAGCACTCCATCGATGCGGTAGCGCTTTTTAGTGTGTTTGAGGAGTATCAGGAGGGTATGGAGATTATTGTTGAGGACCTTCCCTACAGATCGCTTTGGCATAATACAGGATCTGGAGCTACAATAAAAGGTTACAATACAAATCTGGAAGAGTATTCGATTGTGTCTTACATGGGTAGAATTAACTACAGCTATGATGACAAATACTTATTGACGGTTACTGGAAGACGTGATGGAGCATCACAATTGGCAGACGGAAACAAATGGGCTTTTTTCCCATCTGCTGCCATTGGGTGGAGAATGTCTGAAGAAGCTTTTATCAGAGATTTAGGATTATTTTCCAATCTTAAATTGAGAGCGAGTTATGGTGAGGTTGGAAACAATTCCAGTATCAGTCCATATGCAACTCAATCTAATATTTTCCAGACCTATTATGATTATGATGGTTCAGCTTCTCTGGGTTATACCATCAACGCCTTGTCAAACCAAGGGCTGGTGTGGGAGAGAAGTAAAGAAATTAATATTGGACTTGATTTTTCCTTATCAGACATCAAACTCAGCGGAACCGTAGAATATTATAAAAGGAATACTGAAGATTTGATTTTAGATGATAAAGTGCCAAATTCTACAGGTTTTAATAACGTTTTGAGTAATGTAGGGGAAATTGAAAATTCAGGAATTGAAATTTCACTAAATTCAGTAAATCTTAAGCTCCCAGACTTTTCATGGTCAACCAATCTAACTTTTACTGCCAACAAAGATAAAGTTGTAAAACTCGCGGGAGGTCTTCTTGAAGACAAAGGAAACAAGCGTTTCGTAGGCGAGTCTGTTAGAGCTCATTACTCCTACAAATTTTTAGGAATTTGGCAGTTGGGTGAAGAAGCAGAGGCAGCAGAATTTGGACAGGAACCTGGTCAAATTAAAATCATGGACCTTAACGGTGATAAGAAGATTAATTCTGATGATAGAATGATATTAGGGAGTGAAACCCCAGATTGGACCGCAGGTCTTAGAAATCAATTGAATTATAAAAATTGGGATTTGTCATTTTTTATCTATACCAGACAAGGCTTGATGTATTCCAATGCTTACCTAAACGGAACCATGGGAGATATTGCCAGTGATCGATACAATAGATCTGCTGAAATTGACTTTTGGACGCCTACCAACCCCAGTAATACATATTTTAGTCCAGAAACTGGACCTGGATTAAATTCCAAAAATGAGTCAAAAGGAGGTACCTCTAGAGTTGGACTTAGCTATCAAATGGCAGATTTTGTAAGAGTTTCTGATATCACCATGGGCTACAGCCTGCCCAAAAATGTTCTCGATGAACTGGGAGTGTCAAGATTTAGAATTTACGGACAATTACAAAATCCATTTGTTTTTACTGATTTTCTAACTTTCGATCCAGAATATAACTCTGGTGGGAATGACGATGATATGCCTGCATTGACTATGTTGGTTGGGGTTAATCTTAACTTTTAATTTCAAAAACATTGTATTATGAAAAATTTAAATGAAATTAAATCAAAAATGAAAACACTAAATAAAATTTTACTAGCACTCGCTTTGACTCTTGTAATCGGTTGTGATACCGACGAACTATTAGTCGAGGAAAGTGTGTCAAATCAGACGGCCACGGATTATTTCTCAACCACTTCTGGTTTTGAAGACCTGAGTAAGTCAATTTATCCATTGCTAAGACCAATAACTCAAATGAGGGCTCTTACATTAAATGGTACAGATATATTTTCTGGGGCATTAGCCTTTGATCAAGTGGGAAATCAACTCAATACGAGTATCGAAACTTATGGACCAGAACTTACTGAAGGTATCAGTGAAGTTCAGGATTTATGGGTTTACAATTACAAGAATATCAATAGGGCCAATACCCTAATCAGCCGTGCTGCTGCGGTAGAAACCCCCGGTGATTATGCTGCTACGATTGATATCAGAGTTGCTGAGGCCAAATTCATCAGGTCTTTGTCTTTCTTTTACCTCGTTCAGCAATTTGGAGATATCCCTATGCCCCTTGTGGAAACCAACTCAGCCAATAAAGAGGTTACTCGTGTTCCATCTGCAGAGGTTTATGCTCAAATTATCACTGATTTAACTGAAGCTGAAGCCGCCTTACCTGTTTCTACTTCCAATTATGGAAGAGCAACGAAAGGGGCAGCGCAGCATCTTTTGGCTAGGGTTTATCTAACCAGAGGGTGGAACTTCAATAATGCTCTTGGTGGAACTGCTGCTGATTTTACTTCTGCCAGAGAATATGCAGACAAAGTAATTGGAGCTTATCCAATGGTTGCAGATTATAAAGATTTATTTCCCAAAAAATCTGAAGACCCCACCAATCAAACCCATGGACCTGGAGATCAAAACGCAAAGAATAGTGAAGTTGTTTTTGCCGTTCAATATTCGGATCAGGCGATAACTAACGTTATAGAATTGGCTGACCTAAGTGGTGCTTCAATTAACGGCGATGGTGGTAACAATTCTCACAGTATTTTTGGAGGTAGTCATGATGAATCTCCCGGAAGTCCAGGGAGAACTGATGATTACAACAGACAACTAGGAAATCACAATACACTTCCAGGTGTTTGGAGGTTATTTGATCCAGATACTGACTCTCGTTATGACCTGAACTTTGTTGAAAAAGTTTATGCAGTGGTAGATAATCCCGGTTTTGTTCCTGCAGACGGTGTTGCTCCAATTGACATTAAGGCTGGAGATGTTGTGGTTGAGTACAGAAATTGGAACAACCCTGCCACTTCATTGGCAGAGAGAGGTAAAGATGTTGGAGGTGATTTGGACTATGCCGTGATCAATACTGATGAAATTGGTATTATTGATGAATCAAATTATCACAACACCAATAAATCACCAATGATGTGGAAGTTTTGGGAGCCTGGTATTCCCTACGGAAACGGCTTTGGTCAATTCGATCATCCCGTGATGAGATCATCAGAAGCCTACCTTATTGCCGCTGAGGCCATTGTCAAGGGAGCTTCAAATGGATCGGTTGGTTCTGCTGCTGACTACTACAACGCTGTTGTCAATAGAGCTGTTGGTGCTTCAAATACAGCAAATATGGCGGCTGACCCTAACGATCTAAGTACTACCGCCTCTAAAAGCTACAGAGCCTCCGGGACTGTGACCATAGACATGATTCTCGACGAAAGAGCCAGAGAATTCATGGGTGAAGGTTTGAGATGGTATGACCTAAAAAGAACTGGTAAACTCATTGAAAGAGCTAAGGCATTCAATCCTTGGATTGGAGGACTTAACTACATTCAAGATCATCATTATTTGAGACCAATTCCGCTTTCTGAAATTGATCTTTCATCTAATGAAGTGAGCCAGAATCCCGGTTATTAATAAGAATTTTATTTCTTAATAAAACCCGTTTTTGATCCTTTTCAGAGACGGGTTTTTCATTTTTATCCCTTAAATTTATTTCGATGAGACCATTAAACCCCATGAGGTTTTTGTATTTCTTTATTTTTTTCAGCTCCTTGCTCTCCGCTCAATATAACTTTGAAAACCTTGAGTTAAGAATGCGTCAATTTATAGCTGACAAAGAGTTAACCGCTTTTCAGACCATGATCATCCAACAAGGAGAAGTAATTCATTATGACAGTCATGGTTTTGCTGATGTAGCCGAAGGAAAACCACTTCAAGACAACAGTATCTTTAGAATTGCATCCATTACCAAATGTATTGTTGCAGTGGGTATTATGAAACTCTACGACCAGGGCTATTTCAAATTGGAGGATCCTATCGGACAGTATATTCCCGAATACAAAAATCCAATGGTCTACCAGCCAGATGGTTCACTCAGGCCTGCATCCAAACCCATTAGAATCATTGATGTTTTACGTCACACCACAGGTATTGGTAAATTCTATCCTCTTTTAAGAGAACAGTATAATGAGCTTAAAACCAATCCGTCTTATGACTTAAAAACAGAAATCATGCGAATGAGTAAAATTCCATTAGCTGCAGATCCTGGAACCCAATGGATTTATAGCCCATCGGTAAGTCTTGGTGCCTATTTGGTCGAAAAATTGACAGGAACAAAAATTGAAGACTACTTAAAATCGGAAATTTTTGATCCTCTACAGATGGAGGATACCTTTTTTGAAATTCCAAAAGAGAAGCATGATCGATTTACCACCGGCTATTTACGAAATAAAAAAGGGGGATATACACTTGTCGATCACCCCAGCAATTCTCTCTATACCCAAAAAGTAACCTTTTGCAATCCTGCTGGTGGACTGGCTTCTACCATCAAGGATTTTTCAAAGTTTTGCCTCATGCTTTTGAACAATGGGACTTACAAGGGGCAAAAAATATTGGAAAAACAAACCGTTCAATTGATGACACAAGACCAACTGAAGGGTATTAAAAATGGGAGACCCAGTGACGATATTCACAAACCCAACGACGCCATAGGCTTTGGTTTTACATTCAATGTCATTAAGAATATAGATGCTTATCCATACCCAGGGAGTCAGGGAAGCTATGGTTGGCATGGATCGTGGGGGCCTTATTTTAAAATCGACCCCAAAGAGAATTTGGTGATGATACTGATGACTCAAATGAAAGGATGGGATCATTCTAGAAAAGAGATTTTTGAAAAGCAAGTGTACAATGCAATCTTCGAGAATTAATTCTTCTGCTTTCTTTGAACATTATTTTATAAATAACAGTATCATAAACCTTAATTAACTTATTTACAGTAAATTATATTCAATTTGTTAGAGGATAAATTTCAACATTAAAAAATTTTTTTAATTTAGAAATAAATTATATTTGCTAACGTGTTCGCACACGAAAACCATAAAAATTGAAAGCCATTAATTATATTTTTTCAAAGTCCGTTCCCCAAAACCTAATACTATTCACCGTATTTTACTTTTCATCATTTTGCATTGCTCAAAACAATATAAATACTAAACCCAATTTTATTGTCATTCTCACCGACGATCAAAGCTGGGTAGGTACTTCATTCTTGGCAGATCCCGAAGACCCGCGATCCAAAAGTGATTATTACCAAACCCCCAATATGGAACGATTGGCCAAAAATGGAATGCGAATGACCAATGGTTATGCTCCAGCACCCTTTTGCTCTCCCACACGAAAAAGTATATTAACAGGACTAACTCCTGCCAAACACGAATACCAAAAGGACAGAGACAATTGGACCAAGGCTTTCAGAAAACAAATGACCATTCCTAAAATCCTCAAAAAAGCAGACCCCAATTACGTGACCGCTCATTTTGGAAAATGGGATGCCAGATACGATGATTTTACCCCCGAAGAAATGGGTTACGACTTCAGTGACGGACTCACCTCAAACAATACAGGAGG
The DNA here is from genome assembly GCA_009936675.1 of Bacteroidota bacterium. Taxonomy (GTDB): domain Bacteria; phylum Bacteroidota; class Bacteroidia; order Flavobacteriales; family Flavobacteriaceae; genus UBA8316. The sequence continues at coordinate 11,409 of JAACDY010000215.1, read as the reverse complement.
GGGCAAGAATACACTCCGTAAAGACGAGACGGATTTCCCGTTTGCAATGGGGAAAGCATGGCCCAAAGCCTACGATGATCCTAAATTAATTTTCTCCCTTACCCAAAGATCCAATGATTTTATGGAGGAGCAAGCCAAAAACAATAAGCCTTTTTTTATTCAAATTTCACATTATGCGGTCCATCTGGCCATTACCTACAGTCAAAAAAACATTAATAAATATAGTAAATCGGAAAAAGGAGAAAAACATTTTGTTCCCGAGTTTGCAGCCATGACTGAGGATATGGATGAGGGCATTGGGATGATACTGGACAAAGTAGCCGATCTGGATATCGAAGACAATACCTATATCATCTTTTTGTCTGACAACGGAGGGAGAACATCCATTCCCATCGGGCCGAAACAAAAAGTGGCGAGAAACTTTCCGCTAAGAGGAGGTAAGGGATCAATGTATGAGGGGGGAATCAGAGTTCCTTTTATCATTTCAGGCCCTGGTATTTCTCCAAATACCCATTCTAAGGTTCCTGTAACTGGATTGGATATTCTTCCCACTGTTGCAAGACTGGCAGGCTACCAAAATCCGCTACCTCAGATACTTGACGGTGGTAATCTAGAACCCATTATTCACAACAATGGCCTTGGTACTGTAGAACGAAATAGCCCCTATTTGGTATTTCACCAAGCGGCCAACAGAAAACCCATCTCTGCCATTCGATGGGGCAATTACAAACTCGTCAAAGATTGGCGTTTTGATAAATTTGAACTTTTTGACCTTTCCAAGGACGTGGAAGAAAAAAACGATCTTTCCAAAGAAATGCCTGAGCTAGTCGATAAATTGAACAAGGCTTTGACTCAATTTTTGAGTGATGCCCATGCAGAAACCAAACAAACAGATACTTAAATTGTACTTATGAATCATTCGAGAAGAAAATTTATACAGCAATCTGGTGGGGTATTACCATTACTACTTGTTCCTGGTCTTTTCAGTTGTTCCTCCCCAACACCTGCCATGGGGGTAAAGATTGATGAGATCAATTTGTTTTTAATTAATGTGACCAAGGAGCGAAATTTCAGCTTTGGTGTCTGGAAAAACCGTCAACACGTAATGTTCAATATTAAGGGGGCAGATCATGTTGGCTGGGGAGAGACCAAAGTTGCCAGCAATCAACCCGACTTTGATTTAGCCGACTGGTCTAAGGCGTTTAAAAAACTAAAAGGAATGATGTTGGGTGAAGCCATTGAAGAAGTCAGAAATCAATTTTTTTCTGGCCAATGGAGACCTATCATAACAGAAGGTTTATTGATGACCCTTTATGATCTAATGGGAAAGATTGAAAATAAACCTACCGTCAAAATATGGGGTTTAGAGGGACAAGATCCCGTTCCGGCAATTTTCTGTATTTTGGAAAAAGAGGAAGAAATGGTGGTCAAACAAGCACAGATAGCCATTGATCAAAACATGCATCGCTATGTTAAAATCAAAATGTTCGGAGATTTTGAACAAGATAAAAAAAACATCGGAGCACTGCGAAAATTCCTAGGCCCAGATTCTTTTATACTGGGCGACCCCAACCGAGGCTATAAGTTCATCAAAGACCTAAAGGCGTTGTCAAAAATCATGATCGTTCTCCATGAAGCAGGAATGGATGGGGTAGAGGATCCCTCCAGTCTCGACAAAGAGGAATTGATTTATTTGCAGGCAAATGTGGGGAAACTGTCCATTGTTCCCGACCACATCATGCGACCCGCTGCAAAAAGCATCAAATATTTTGATGATCGCATGGGCAATTACTTTAACCTGCATCCTAACTGTATGGGAACTTTCACCGAGATCAACGACATCTCCAAGGTGATAAGAGCCTCCGACAAAGGGATTATGATCGGAGATTCCAGTCTGATTGGAGCCGCTTGTACATTTTGGCAACAAATAGCTATTGGCAACCAAGCCTCTTGGGTTGAAGCCATGGAAAAACCTCAAGAACAAGACGCCTTCTTAAGGTGTGTGCTACAAAAAGCGACCCATCTCAATGAAGAAGGAAAAGTAGTCGCAGATTTTAAACCCGGCTTTGGGTTAAAAGTTGACGAACAAAAATTAATTTCACTCGCTGACGCACATTTAAATATCTAAAATGAAAAAAATTCAACTTTTTATCCTGTTAATAGGAACTTTAATTTACGGTCAACGTCCAGTTGATTTGGTCAATCCACTAGTCGATTCTGCCAACTCCAGATGGTTCTTTTTTTCCTCTGCCACCCGTCCCTTTGGAATGGTCAATTTAAGTCCCGATATGGGAACTGCTGGGGCTTGGGAATCGGGATATCGTTACAACCAAAAAACCATAAACTTCTTCAGTCACATCCACGCTTGGCAACTGTCTGGCATACCCGTAATGCCCACTACCGGTAAAATCAAAGCCCATTTAGGCCCCAAGGCCTATGGATCTGTATATTCTCACGATAGAGAAACCGTGGAAGCGGGTTATCACGCCCTTGTTTTGGACGATTACAATATCAAGGCAGAATTGACCTCTACAGTGCGGGTAGGTTTTCACCGTTACACCTTTCCTAAATCCGATCAAAGTGCTGTAATACTCGATCTTTCAGCCCAATTGGGCCCCAGCGGTACAAGAAGTGGTTATGTAAAAAAAGTATCCAACAAAAAGCTGCAAGGTTATGCGGTGATGGAAAAAACCGTCAGGAGACCCAAAGACACCAAAGTTTTTTTTAGCCTTCATTTCGATCGACCTTTTGAGGATTTATATGCTTTTCAAAACGGAAAATTATTGGGAAAGACTAAAGAATTCAAAGGCGAAAATGGAGGAGTTTATCCTGTTTTTAAGACCAAAGAGGGGGAGCAGATCATGATGAAAGTTGCGATTTCCTATGTCAGCATGGAACAAGCCGAACTCAATCTCCAAACCGAATTAGACCACTGGGATTTCGACGCTGTGGTTCAAGATTCCAAAAATCAATGGAATGATTATTTGGGTAGAATTGAAATCAAAGGAAACACCAAAGACCAGCAAATCCGATTTTACACCGATCTTTGGCACGCCTTGCAGGGAAGGAGAATCATTAGTGACGTCAATGGGAAATACAGTGACATGACTGGTGTAAAGCAACGCATTGGACAAATTCCTTTGGACATAAACGGAAAACCTAAGTTCAATCACTATAACTCTGACTCCTTTTGGGGGGCACAATGGACCCTGAACACCCTTTGGCACCTTATCTATCCTAGAATTTCCGAGGAGTTTGTCAATTCTATGTTGTTGATGTACGACGATGGGGGATTGATTCCCAGAGGCCCCTCGGGTGGCAATTACACCTATGTAATGACGGGTGCCTCAACGACTCCTTTTATTGTCAGTGCCTATATGAAAGGCATTAGAGGTTTTGATGTTGAAAAAGCCTATGAAGGCATGCTCAAAAACGCCTTACCCGGAGGGATCATGAGCAAGGTGGGGTATGAACACAACACCAACAAAGGAGGCGGGATAGAATACTATATTGACAGAGGTTATGTCCCCTTTCCAATGTATGATAAGAAATACGGATATCATCAATGTGGCCCGGGGGTAACTATGGAATACGCCTATCAAGATTGGACTTTGGCACAGTTGGCCAAGGCACTCAACAAAACCAACGATCACCAAATGCTCGAAAAAAGAGCCGCCAACTACCGCAATATATATGACCCCTCCAGTGGTTGGATGCGAGGAAGAACATTTGACGGTAGTTGGGTTGAACCCTTTGACCCTTTGGTTTATGAAAGTGATTATAAGCACCCTTTAGGATCGGGTTTTGTAGAAGCTACTGCGGCGGCAGCCACTTGGTTTGTACCACACGACTTGGCAGGGTTGGCCCAACTAATGGGGGGTAAGGAAACGGCAGCCAAACGATTAAACCGCTCATTTTTAATCGCGGAACAGCATGGTTTTGTGACCCATAACCACCGTGGAGACAAATTTGTGTCCAGTTATCGAAAGAGAGCATTTATCAACTATGGAAATCAACCCTCCATGCAAACCGGATATATTTTTAATTATTTTGGGAAACCTTGGCTCACCCAAAAATGGGTAAGAGATGTAATTGAAGATGTTTACAGCGACAATGATCCAGAGCACGGTTATAGCGGTGACGAAGATCAAGGCTTGATGGGCGCACTGTCCGTATTGATGAAAATTGGACTTTTTGAAATGAAAGGAGGAGCAGACATTGACCCTGCCTATGATCTTTCCAGTCCAGTGTTTGATCAAATAACTTTGCACTTGGATCAAGATTATTATTCGGGCAAAACTTTCACCATCAAAGCTCTAGGAAACAGTTTAAAAAACAAGTACATTCAAAGTGTAAAACTAAATGAAAAACCCTTGAATCAATCATGGTTTCATCATAAGGACTTGGTCAAGGGTGGAACTCTGGAGTACATTTTGGGTGAAGAACCGAATTACAGTTGGGCTACCGACGAGGAATTATTACCGACCAGTATGTCCGACCAAAAATAGGATTAGTGGAAAAAAAGTTTGGATTTGGAGTGATAGGTACGGGTAATATTGCCAGATTTCATGCCCAATGCATAGATAAAATTCCCAACGCTAAACTGTTGGGCGTATTGAGTAAAACCGAGTCCAGAGCCCGTCAAGTCGCAAAAGATTTTAATGCTCCTGTTTTTTGGGATATAGAAAAACTACTGTCCCATTCCGAAATAGATATTGTTTGTGTCTGTAACGAAAGCGGTCTGCATGCCCCTACGATTGACAAAATTGCAAAAGCTGGAAAAAATGTTTTGTGTGAAAAACCACTAGAAACCTCGGTCAAAAAAATAGATGAGATTGCTGATAGGGTAAAAGCTTCTGGAATCCAACTGGGATGTGTTTTTCAAAATCGTGAAAATCCAGAATATAAAAAACTCAAAACTTATGTCGAATCGGGAAGTTTGGATAAGATTTTGTTATGCCAAACCAGCATCAACTGGTACCGTCCTCCAAGTTATTATGAAGATTCATGGCGGGGGACTTTGGCCATGGACGGAGGAGCTGCACTCATCAATCAAGGCATCCACACTGTCGATCTCACGCTCGATCTAATGGGTGAGGTTGATCAGCTTAGCGGATTTGTTGACACCTTGCATCACCATATTGAAGGGGAAGATGTGGCAGTAGCCGCCCTAAAGTTCAAAAGTGGTGCCTTGGGGACACTATCTGCCGGTACTGCTCTTTTTCCCGGAGAACCCGAATCGATCACGCTCTACGGAATTTTGGGTAATGTTGTTATTAGTGGTGGAAAGATTATTTCTTCCACTGTGGACAGGATCCAAGAAGAATTAAATGCAACAGTGGTCGATCCGGGTTCCGGAGCTTCCGACCCTATGTCCATTAGCGATCAATTTCATATCGCCACCATTGTGGATTTTATGAATGCAGTTCAACATCGTCGTCCCCCAAGGGTCAACGTTGATCAAGCCAGAAAATCTGTGGCCGTGATCAATGCCATTTACGAATCTAAAGGAAATAAAGTTAAGTTTAATTAAAAAAAATAGATGGGAAATTTTAAAGAGACGATGACTATTAGCATGCTTGCGATTTTCTCCTTGTTCATAAGCTGTCAGGGACAACAATCAGATACATCTAAACCCAACGTTATTTTGATCATGGCAGATGATATTGGTTTCGAATGTTTGAGCATCAATGGGAGCACGTCCTACAAAACCCCAGTTTTGGATTCCTTGGCCCGCAATGGCGTCAATTTTACCAAAGCCATTTCCCAACCCCTATGCACCCCTTCTAGGGTAAAAATTATGACGGGTAAGTTTAACTACAAAAATTACGATTATTTTACCTACCTCAACCCACAAGAAAAAACATTTGGAAACCTATTTCAGGAAAATGGATATAAAACCGCCATTGTGGGCAAATGGCAACTCAATGGTATTGCACATCAATTGGAAGGATATGATGACAACACCCGACCCTACCATTTTGGTTTTGATGAGTACAGCTTATGGCAATTGACCAAAGTCAAATCATTTGGAGAGCGTTTTGCCAACCCTTTGATCGAGCAAAATGGAAAAGCCTTGCCCAGAGATGAAAATGCTTATGGTCCAGATGTTGTTTCCGATTACGCAGTTGATTTCATCAAAAGAAACAAAGACCATGCATTCTTTCTCTATTACCCAATGCTGTTGGTGCACAGTCCATTTGTTCCCACACCCGATTCGCCCGAATGGCTAACACCAGAAATCCGATCCAAGCAAGACAATCGTTTTTTTGTCGATATGGTACACTATATGGACAAGCTCATTGGTAAAATTGTCAACACCCTCAAAGAAGAAGGGATAGCCGATAACACCCTTATTATGTTTGTGGGGGACAACGGCACCAAAAACACCTTGGTTTCCCAAACCAAAGAAGGGGCAGTCAGAGGAGCCAAAGGAAATACCATTACCCACGGTAATCACGTTCCCATGGTCGCCCATTGGCCCCGCCAGATTAAAAATCCTAAAACCTATAACGGCTTGATTAATTTTAGTGATTTCTATGCTACTTTCTCGGATATTTTGGGGGTACCCCATAAAACCGATGGACTCAGTATGATGGAAGCACTCAGTGGGAAAGAAACCCTTGATCGAGAAATTGTAACCACCTACTACGATCCCATGTGGTCACCCAGTGTAACCCAATACAGAAACGTTTTTTCTCAGAGCGATAGATACAAACTCTACAAAGACGGACGCTTTATCGATATGAAAAATGACATCCTAGAAATCCAACCCCTTAACGATAAGGATTTGAACGAGGATCAAAAAATAGCAAAAGCAAAATTGGCTTCGGAACTGGCGACCTTTCCTTCGCTTCCAGAAAGCTCTTTTGTAAGAGGTAAAAATAATTAGTATGAAAGTAAGCCCAATTTTATTGTTTACACTTCTAGCACTAGAATACGTTTCTTGCAATACCGCTGCTCAAAAGACAGAAACACCCCCCAACATCGTATTTATTTCTATTGATGACCTCAATGATTGGGTGGGGTTTTTGGGACACGAACAAGCCATCACTCCACATATGGATCAATTGGCCTCAAAAGGTTTTTCTTTTACCAATGCCCATTGTCCTGCTCCTGTTTGCGGCCCATCAAGGACGGCCGTTTTAAGTGGCTTAAGTCCAGTAAGCTCTGGTGTTTATGACAATAATATCAAATTCAGTAGGGATTTACCCGAGATGGTAACTTTACCCGAGCACTTTAGGAATAATGGATACCAAGTTTATGGTGTTGGTAAGTTATTCCATGGAGGAGCGTCCAATGTTCCCAAAGCCGCATTTGATTTGTACGGTGGAAAAAAAGGCTCGTCCGCACCTTTTACATCTTCTGAACTTCAAAACAGCAAGCAAGACCCCTACCACCTGGTCACCAAAGGGGGTAAAACCTTTAAATTGCCCTTGAACGGTATGCCTGCAGATCGATATTGGAACAAATCCCATACCTTCGACTGGGGGGCCGTGGATTTACCCGATAGTTTATTTTCGGATCGTCAAAGTGTCGATTGGGCTATTGATCAACTAGATGAAATCAAAAATCAACCTTTTTTATTGGCCCTTGGGTTCGAGCGACCCCATCAGCCCCTTTTTAACCCTAAGCGATTCCACGATATGTACCCCTTGGGCAAAATCAGCCTACCCGAAGTTCCTGAGAATGATTTGATAGATTTACCCCATATAGCCAAGCAATTGGCCTTGTACCCAAGAACTTCGGGACGACATCAAACCGTAGTCGAATACGGGCAATGGGAGAATGCAGTGGCCTCCTATTTGGCGTCTGTTTCTTTTGTTGATGAACTCATTGGAGATTTGCTAAAGGCTCTAAACCAACACGATTTGATGGATAATACTTGGATCGTTTTGTGGTCAGATCACGGCTGGCATTTGGGTGAAAAATCCCATTGGGGTAAAGCCACTGGATGGTACAGAAGCACCCGAGTTCCTTTTTTGATTGTACCGCCTCAAACAGATGTTCAATTCGAAAATACAGTAAGCCTTAAAAACACAGTAAACCTCTTGGACTTGGCTCCCACCATGGCCGACATGGCTGGGATTCCCAAAAATACCCAATGGGAGGGAAGGAGTTTGATGCCCATTCTCAAAAGACAAGCCAAGGACTGGGAGGAAGTTAGTATAACGACTTTTTCCATCGGTTCTCACTCCGTCACCACACCCCATTGGCAACTGATTTCCTATTTTGACGGTAGCTTTGAGTTGTACGATCTGGTCAATGATCCAGGTCAATTTGAAAACCTGGCCAAACAAGCCGCCATGGCTCCCTTGATCAATCAGTTAAAAAAACACATCCCACAAGAAAGCCGTTGGAGCTATTTTATTCGCCATGAAGATTATAAAATTTTGATTCCCCAAAAGGGGGAAATCCAAGTTTTTGATCAAATGTTGGAAGGAAGGAATGACGAGGATATTGCTGCGGAAGTTCCGAACTTGGTTAAAAAAATTATGAAGTATATTGAAGTGAATAAACCCCAACAAAAGAAGTTTACGATTGACCTGCTCTAGCTCGCTGATTATGATTAGAAGAAAAAAAATATTTATGATCCACTTTTTCCCTTTGATGATTGTGTGCTTTTTATTTCAATCCATCATTGCTCAGGAAAAACCCAATATCATTTTTATCATGGCCGATGATTTGGGTTATGGGGAAGTAGGTGCCTATGGACAGCGATTGATCCAAACCCCCAACATAGACCGTTTGAGTGCCAAGGGGATGCAATTCAGCGATTATTATTCCGGTGCAGCAGTATGTGCTCCAGCCCGCTCTGTACTAATGACAGGACTGCATACGGGTCACACCCGTGTTCGAGGTAATTTTGGTAAAGGAGGGGTGATTGGATTGGCTGGGAAAGCCGGTAGAGTACCCATTAAGGAAGAGGATTTGACCGTTGCCGAAGTATTACAAGACAAGGGTTACCACACTGGTATGATCGGTAAATGGGGATTGGGTGAACCCAATACCTCAGGTGAACCCAACCAAAAAGGCTTTGATTATTTCTATGGCTTTTACAATCAAAGAAGAGCACACATGTACTATCCCGAATACCTTTGGGAAAACACCCAAAAAATAATACTTCATGGAAATGAAAAGGAGCAAAGTCACCAATACACCCACAATTTATTTGCCGATAAGGCCATCAACTTTATTGACAGGAACCATCAAAAGCCCTTTTTTCTCTATCTGCCAGTATGTATCCCTCACAGTCGATATGAACTTCCCGACAATGGTATTTATACTTATAAAAAGGGTTGGACTGAAAAACAAAAAAAATACGCAGCCATGGTCACCCGTTTGGACGAAACCGTAGGGAGGATTGTCCAGCGGCTAGAGGCTTTGGGAATTGCCAACAACACCTATATTTTTTTCACCTCCGACAATGGCCCCGCTGAAATTTCAGGCGAATGGGAAATGTTCAACAGCAATGGGGTTTTTAGAGGCATGAAACGCGATCCCTACGAAGGGGGAATCAGAGTCCCTTTTATCGTTTACCATCCCCAAAAAATCAAGGCAGGAACCAGAAGCAATCAAGTGGGATATTTTGCAGATTTCTTTCCCACCGTCTTAGAGTTGATCGGAGAGCCGATTGACAAAACTTTTGACGGCAAAAGCATTGCAGGGATTTTACATGGAAATCACCAAAGCTTTGAAAGAGCACCGCTCTATTGGGAGTTTTATGAGAAAAAGGGATGGCGTGCTACCCGATTTGGAAAATGGAAAGCCATACAAAACAATTTACACCAAGGAGATCAGGGACCCATTCAAGTCTATGACCTCCATCGTGATCCCGGAGAAACTTTCGACCTCAGTCAGTCCCACCCCCATTTGCTTGATCAAGCCAAAAAAATATTTAAAACCTCCAGTATTCCTTCAGAACACTATTTTTGGAAACATCAACAGCAGGGAGATATAGAGACCTTCAACAATTAAAAAAAACACCAGATGAAAAAAAATCTTTTACCCTATATACTTGTTTTCCTTCTGCTGGATTTTTCCCTCATGGCGCAATCCCAAAAACAATCCATCGACAAAGTGGTTGAACTGATTGACAATGTAATTAACTGGCAAAATCAGCAAACCGATCATATAGAGAAATACCCCCTTACCAATTGGCAATTTGCTACCTATTATATCGGGATGATGAAAGCTTTCAAAACTACTGCTAACAAAGATTATCAAGATTATTTGTATCAATTGGGTGAAGACCACAGTTGGGAAACCTTACCCGATATGTATCATGCCGATAAAATTGCCATTGGGCAAATCTACCCCGATCTCTATCAACAAAAAGGGGAGGAAGACATGGTCAAAAACATCAAGTGGGTATTGGATGCCAATTTACTGAGAAACAAACCCCAACCGGACGTAAGGTATAAGGATAATCCCTACCGACATGAGTGGTGGACTTGGTGTGATGCATTGTTTATGGCTCCACCCACCTTTGCCAAGATGTACCAAATCACTGGAGAAGAAAAGTACTTGGATTATGCCATTGACCATTGGTTGCTGACCACAGACTATCTGTGGGATAAAAAAGTAGATTTAATCTATCGCGATGATCGATATTTTGGAAAAACGACCCTTTCTGGAAAGAAGATTTTTTGGAGCCGGGGCAATGGTTGGGTATTTGGCGGATTGGTGCATATGTTAGAAGTAATACCCGAAGATCACCCCAAGCGTCAAGAATTGGTGGATCAATTTCAAAAAATGGCCCATCGCCTGTTGGATCTACAAGAGCGTTCAGGGGATGGTTTATGGCGTGCTAACCTATTAGATCCGGGTGTTTTTGCCTACCTCAACCGCCAAGATCAGTTCATCCAAACCGATCGAAAAGACATACCCGAAAACAGTGGTAGCTCCTTTTTTTGCTATGGTTTTGCTTGGGGGATCAACAATGGCTTACTCGAACGCGATCTGTTTGAAAAACCCATGCTTATGGCTTGGAATGCCTTATCACAACACGTCAACCCAGAAGGTCGATTGGGCTATGTTCAGCCTGTGGGAAAAGACCCCAAACCCTACGATGCCAATTCTTGGCATGAGTTTGGAACGGGAGCCTTTTTATTAGCGGCGTCAGAGTACATCAATTTTTTAAAAAAACCGCACAATAAACCATCCATCACTTATCAAAAACAATCCCTTTTTTATCAAAATCAATTCTCTTCACCCAAAAACCTTGAAGGCTGGGTATTGGAGGGAACGGCCAAAACCGTTGTGAGGGATAAGGCTTTGGAAATGTATTCTCCCCAACAAAAGTCCCACCATGTTTTTTGGTGTCCCGAGGAATTGCCTGCCAATTTTTTGGCAGAATGGGAAATGCAAAATCTCAATCCCCATGCCGGACTTTGTATCGTCTTTTTT
>JAACDY010000214.1 GCA_009936675.1 Bacteroidota bacterium | reverse complement strand
GTTTTTGATATTGGCCCTTCCTGGTATTGGATGCCGGATGTCTTCGAAAAGTTTTTTGGAGATTTTGGAAAGAAAGTCAGTGATTATTATCAGCTGGAACGATTGGACCCTGGGTATCAAGTTTACTTTGGTCAAAATGACTCTATATTGATTGGAGATTCCTTGGAAAAAATCTACAAAGCTTTCGAAGTAGAGGAAAAAGGAAGTGCTGCTCAGCTTAAAAAATTTATTGAGAAGGCCGCCGATAATTATAAAATTGCCATAGATGAATTGGTCTATCGGCCAGGGGTTTCGCCTTTGGAATTGGTCACACCAGATACCATCAAGAAGTTGGGTTACTTTTTTTCGAATGTAAAAAGGGAAGTGACCCGATCGTTCAAAAACCCTAAACTGGCACAAATCCTTCAGTTTCCCGTCTTGTTTTTGGGGGCCAAACCCGAAGACACACCCGCCTTTTACAACTTCATGAATTTTGCGGATTTTGGGCTCGGGACTTGGCATCCCAAAGATGGAATGTATAGCATCGTAAAGGGTATGGTTCAACTGGCCGAAAGTCTGGGAGTTAAAATTCACCTTGACAGTCCTGTGGAGAAAATTCTTATAGAAAATAAAAAAGCCGTAGGGATCAAGATCAAAGGAAAAGATATCATGTCGGATATCGTTTTGAGCGGAGCCGACTATCACCATACCGAAACGCTACTACCCAAAAATTTTAGAGCCTACAGTGAAGCCTATTGGGATAAAAAAACTTTCGCTCCCTCTTCCCTGCTCTTTTATGTGGGATTGAATAAAAAGGTGAAAAATGTCTCTCACCACACCTTGTTTTTTGACGTGGATTTCGACATTCATGCCGAAACCATTTACGACACTGCACAGTGGCCAAAGGAGCCCCTTTTTTACGCCAATTTCCCATCCATTTCCGACCCTGATATGGCTCCTAAAGGAAAAGAAGCCTGTTTTCTTTTAATTCCCATCGCACCGGGATTAGAAGACACAGAAACACTGAGGAATCGTTATTTTGACATTGTCATGGAGCGATTGGAAAAACTAACCGACCAAAGTTTAAAAGACGATATTCTGTTTAGAGAATCTTTTTGTGTCAATGATTTTATTTCAGTGTACAACTCTTATAAAGGAAACGCCTATGGCATGGCCAACACGTTGTTACAAACAGCTTTCTTGAGGCCTAAATTGAAAAGTAAAAAAGTAAAAAATCTATTTTTTACAGGACAATTGACCGTCCCAGGCCCTGGTGTTCCTCCTGCATTGATCTCTGGAAAACTCGTAGCAGGTTTGATTGGAAAAGCTTAAAACCACCAATAAATAAAGACAAATTCATCCTCTTTGACTTGGATTATACTGTCTAATTTTTTGATATTGACCCCAACTGTTGCTTCGTATTCAACCAATTGCTCAGAGATCTGCTCCCACAATCCCAAGCGCTTAAAAAGATTGTATTTCAAATATTTATCTTTTTGAAAATATTTTCGGTGTTTTACCCAAAAGTCGGTGTCGTACAAGTCAATGTTTTCCAACTCAAAAATCCACTTATTGGCTATCTGGGCTTCGAACTGGTCAACATAAACTTTCTCTTCTCGGTCTGTGTTGAGCATTAAGTATTTTAGGTCCGTTCCGTCATAGGTGTTGTTGACAAACCGTCCTACTTCTGAACCCAAAAATCTAAAAGTTCCATCCAGTTTAATGGCTTCATATACTACCCTTGGCGGATTGAAGGGATTGTAGTTATTGTAAAAGGAAAGAGGAGAATAAGGGAGCCCATCGGACTCATCAGTAAATAAGAAAACACTGTCTCTGTTTTGATCCCATTGTTCGTATAATTTGTTGTATAACATTCGGATCCATTGATTTTCTTCGATATATATTTGGGTGTATTCTCGAATATCGACCATTTCATCCCTAAGACCAATTAGGTTATCGACATTGGACTCTCTGTCTCCAAATTCTTCCCCTTGTCTTTCTACTCCAAAAGAAACTAATACCCCAAAAAATACAATAAGGAATTCTACAAAGCCTTTTTTGATTCGATCATAAAAGTCTTGCAGAGAAAATCGGTCTCCCAATGTAATAATCCGCAACAACCAGTTGAGTTGTTCCTTCTTTATCCCTTTTTCATTCTCTTTTTTCTCAAAATTGTCATCCATGGGAAATTATTTTTCTAAATATATTGAATATAAAATGGATTTATGAATTAATCAATCTTTGTTCTTGAAATTTACTTTAGGATCGAAAATTTCTCTGATGATTTTAAATAAAGTTATTTCAAAGCGATCTAAATTTTCTGGATTAAGAGCTTGGTCTTGATTATTTCCATGAGAAAAAGACATAAAATACTGGGGTAGATTTCTGAAAGAAATAATCCCAGCCGCTGATTTTTGATGTTTGGACAAAAGGGGTTTTTGAACATATGAATAAAGTAGAATCTGAAATAAATAGGCAAAATCTGTCTGCTCGTCAAAAACGTCCCAATGGGTTAACTTGAGCTGTTTGGGTTGAATCATTCCAGTTTTGTAATCGATGATTCTAAGGGTGTCGTTGTATCGGTCGATTCGATCAACTACACCGATCAATTTGACAGGGAAGTCGAATCCAGGGAGTTGAACACTTTCCTCAAATCGATGTTCTAGGTGGAGTATTTTGATCTGATTGCCTTCCCTAACAGAATTTTCTTCCATGGCTAAAAAATCTAAAATAGACTTTTTCAACACTTCAAAAATAATGTTGTTGCGGCCTGTTTTCTGATGGGTACCGTGATAAATGGCTTGGTAACGTT
>JAACDY010000213.1 GCA_009936675.1 Bacteroidota bacterium | reverse complement strand
TTGGGGGAAGCTTGGTACGGTGTAATTGCCATTGCTGCCTTGACCACCATGATCAGCACCACCATTACTACTCTTGATGCTTCTCCCAGGGCAATGTCCAAAACCATCCAATTACTCTTTCAACAAAAAGGCAAAGATTTTTATATGCTTTGGATCAGCATTCTGGCCCTAGGCACTTGCTTGATCTTTCTTTTTTTACTTTCCGAAATGGGTCTTTTGGTTCAAATCGCAACTGTTTTATCATTCATCACAGCTCCGTTTTATGCCATCCTAAACTATCGTTTGATTACCAGTAAGCATATGCCCATCGAAGATCGTCCCTCTCAAAAAATTAAAATTCTCAGCCTCTTGGGGATCATTTTCTTGACTGGCTTTACCGGGGTTTACCTTTTGAGTCTCTAAAATTTAGTTTGTATCTTTGAAAAAAAAGTTTTGGAAATAGCAGAGAGAGAAAATAAGGGCGTTGGCAAACCAAAATGGATCAGAGTAAAACTCCCTACAGGAAAAAAATACACCGAACTTAGAGGGCTTGTAGATCAATATAAACTCAACACCATCTGTACTTCAGGAAGTTGTCCCAATATGGGAGAATGCTGGGCAGAGGGCACTGCTACTTTTATGATTTTGGGAAATATCTGCACCCGTTCCTGTGGATTTTGTGGGGTCAAAACGGGAAGACCTGGAAATGTGGATTGGGAAGAACCTGAAAAGGTAGCCCAGTCCATCAAGATTATGAAAATCAAACATGCGGTAATAACGTCTGTTGATCGGGATGACCTCAAAGATATGGGATCCATCATCTGGAACGAAACCATCAAAGCCGTTCGTCGATTGAATCCTACCACCACTTTAGAAACCTTAATTCCTGATTTTCAAGGAAACACAACCAATATTGATCGAATTATTGAAGCTGCTCCCGAAGTAGTTTCTCACAATCTCGAAACCGTTAGAAGATTGACCAGAGAGGTCAGGGTTCAAGCAAAATACGACCAGAGTTTAGAAGTCTTGCAATACCTCAAACAAATGGGGGTCAATCGCACCAAATCTGGCATTATGTTGGGTCTTGGAGAAAAGGAAGAAGAAGTTTATGAGACCTTGCATGATCTGAGAAATGCATCAGTAGAAGTAGTTACCATTGGTCAATATCTTCAACCCAGCAAAAAACATTTACCAGTAAAATCTTTTATTACACCCGAGACCTTTGAGAAATTCGAAGCCGTTGCTAAAGATTTAGGTTTTAGACATGTAGAAAGTGGCCCTTTGGTTCGTTCATCCTACAAGGCTCACAAACACGTGCACTAGAGTCCTTTGATCATCTTTTCAAAAAGATACTGCTCTTCTTTAAATACAAATCCAAGTTCAATCCTAAGACAATACAAGCTGTTGTTGTCTAGGGCTTTTTCGAGTTTCGCATAATCCTTTTCGGTCGTTACAATTATTTTTCCTCTAGCACGATCATTAATCCGCTCCGCATCAGCATGCGAATAAGTATGATGATCTTGAAACTTAAGATGATCAAAATATCCGTATTGTTTTTCTAAATGTTCAACCAAATGATGGGTGTCCGCAATTCCTGTTACCAGTATAAAATCTTTGCCATTCAAAACGGTCGAATCGAGTGTTTTTTCGTTTTGTGTTAGATAATCTGAATATCGAATTTTGGTGAAAAAAACGGGGACATTAATGTTGACATTTTTTAAAAATACTTCTTTTTGTGCTGGAGACAAATCCTCAGGTGTTCTGGTAACCAACAAAACATCGACCCGTTTGACTCCCGATCTGAATTCTCTTAAATCTCCAGCAGGAAAAACAAAATCTTTGAAATAGGGCCGTTGAAACGAAGAGGTCATGATCATCATTTGAGGGCGTACCCACCGATGTTGCATCACATCATCGAGGATTACAAAATGAGGTGGATTCGGCATTTTTGCCAAAGCTTTCATCCCGAGGGTTCTTTTTTCAGAGACAGCAACAACCGTTTCGGGATATCGATTGTAAAATTGATAAGGTTCATCTCCCAAAGTAGCGGGATTGTCCTTTGGCTCGGCGATGACCAAACCCTTGGTTTCTCTTCCATAACCTCTACTCAATGTAGCGATTCGAAAATCTTTCAGTGTTTTGATAAGATACATCACCACTACCGATTTTCCAGTCCCCCCCATGGCCAAGTTTCCCACTCCAATCGACTTTATGGAAGTATTTTCACAGCTCAATATCCCCCAATCAAAAAGCTTGTTCCTTATGGCCATAATACAACCGTAGAGAATTCCGAGTGGAAAAAGAAGTAAGCGTGCTTTTTTCAATTGATTGATAACTCTGTCAAATTTAGTAAAACCTAACTGTAATTGTAAAAAAGATGAATGTCCTGTCCCAGAAAGATAATATTATATTTGCAATGAATAGCATCAAGATGAAGATTCAGGAAATCATATCCATACTGGAACAATGGGCGCCAAAGGCCTATGCAGAAGATTTTGATAATGTAGGCTTACTCATTGGAAAGGCAGAAACTGAATGTACAGGAATACTGATCACCCATGACGTATTGGAAAATGTAGTCGATGAGGCAGTGGCCAAAAAATTCAATTTTATAGTATGTTTTCATCCCATTATTTTTTCGGGCTTAAAAAAAATCTCAGGAAAAAGCTATGTAGAGCGTGTGCTAGCAAAAGCGATTAAAAACGATATTGCCGTTTACGCCCTTCATACCGCCTTGGACAACCTGAAGAAAGGTGTTAGTTACACTTTGGCCGATGCATTGGGATTAAGCGATATTGAGGTGCTCGTTCCACAAGAGAATACTTTAAAACAATTGACGACCTATGCCCCCAAAGAAAATGCAACTGCCCTCTTGGAGCAGCTCTATAAGGTGGGTGCAGGAGCTTTAGGCAATTACGATCAATGCAGTTTTGTAACACCTGGGACAGGATCATTTAGAGGGAATGAAAATGCACAACCCTATTTGGGAAAACCCATGATACGGGAGGAAGTTGAGGAAGTTCAACTCAACTTGATTTTCCAAAAACATTTGGAAGGAAAAATAATGCAAACCCTTTTTGAAAATCACCCCTATGAAACGGCTGCATTCGAGCTTCACACCTTAGAGAATCAAAATTCGGAAATTGGTATGGGCAGTGTAGGAATATTAAAAAAAGAAATGACAGAGGAAGATTTTTTGAAATGGGTAGGGCAAAAACTGAAAACAAACTTTCTTAGGCACTCGGGATTCCTCAATCGAAAAATAAAAAAAGTAGCTGTTCTGGGGGGATCGGGAAGTTTTGCCATCCCCAAAGCAAAACAAATAAAAGCCGATGCACTGCTTACTGCTGATCTCAAATATCACGATTTTTTTCAAGCAGAAAAGCAAATACTTTTGATCGATGGTGGACATTACGAAACAGAACGTTTCACAAAAAAATTGATACACGACCATCTTATCGAAAAATTGCCTAATTTTGCCATCGCTTTATCTAAATCGTTAACCAACCCTGTAAAGTATTTTTCCAATGGCAAAAAAGAATGAGGTAACCGTAGAAGACAAACTAAGAGCCCTTTTCGATCTGCAACTTATTGATTCTCGTGTAGACGAAATTCGAAATGTGAGAGGGGAGTTACCTCTTGAAGTTGAAGATCTTGAAAACGAGATCGCAGGCTTGGAGAAAAGATTAGAGAATTTCAACCAAGAAGTAAGTGATTTTGACTTTCAGACCAAAGAACAAAAAAACAATATCGAAGTTGCCAAAGAGGAATTCAAAAAATACGAAGAAAACCTAAAGAATGTCCGAAACAATAGGGAATACAACTCCATTGTAAAAGAACAAGAGTATCAAGAACTCGAAATTCAATTGGCTGAAAAACGCATCAAAGAATTTGCTGCCAAAAAAGAGCTTAAACTCGAAGCCATTGGTCAGTTGGATGAAAAATTAAACGAGCGCAAAAAACATTTAAAAGCCAAAAAAGGAGAACTAGACGAAATCCTTAAGGAAACTGAAAAAGAAGAAAACCTACTGGCCAAAAAAGCCACAGAGTTCCAAGGCAAAATAGAATCACATCTTTTTGAAGCCTATCAGAAAATAAGAAAGAATGTTAAAAACGGGCTGGCCATAGTCGCCATCGAAAGAGGCGCTTCCGGCGGATCTTACTTTACCATTCCTCCTCAGATTCAGATGGAGATCGCTTCTCGTCAAAAAATCATCACGGACGAACACAGCGGAAGAATTCTTGTTGATCCTGAATTGGCCAAAGAAGAGCGTGAGAAAATGGATGCCATTTTTTCCTCAAAAAAATAGTCTTAAAAAAGTCGTATTACCCCGCCTGCATTACTGCATTAGTTTTTTTGAAGAGTCCTATTCCCTGCTTCCTGGAATGAAAGAAACTCAAGTCATGACCTGTGACTTATTTTTCTCCCATCACGACCAAAGTCCCTTCCCAGTCTTCTTTTACTCCCAAATGACGGGAGGTGACATTTTTAAAACCCGCCGATTTAAAATATTCGATCCAAGTATCTTTTGGAAATAATTGCATAATACTCACCCCACAATCCTCCTGCCAAGTATGACTGGATTTGTTTTCGTAGTAGAAATCAATACCCATAATGAGTTTCCCCCCGGGATTGAGCCAAAAATCAAAAATATTTTGGATCAAAG
>JAACDY010000212.1 GCA_009936675.1 Bacteroidota bacterium | reverse complement strand
TGCTCCATGGTAATGAAAATTTAATCATAATTCACAAGATAATTACACAATAAAAAACACCAACGAATCTCATTAAGAATTAAATTTTAGTAGAATTTTTGATTGAGTTTTATCAGGAAAAAGTATTTTAGTTTACTTATAATGCGATTCATAGGTTTTAATTTATTGTTAATCTGTTTTCTGTTTTTAAAGAATATGAAAATGTCACGTCTGTTTTTGACAATTTTCCTTGTGCAATCACAATGGGCCAATACGGTTTTGGCTCAAGAATACAATCTTTTGGAAGACATTAGCTATTATGGAAAAAGTGTAAACGACTCATACCAAAAAAAGCGTTGTCAACTGGATGTATATTATCCCAAAGAAATTAGGAATTTCCCAACAGTGGTTTGGTTTCACGGTGGGGGGCTCAAAGCGGGTAATAAATCTGTTCCCACCTTGCTAAAAGAAAAAGGAATTGCTGTTGTGGCAGTCAATTACAGATTGCATCCTAAAGTAAAGGCGCCAGTTTATATAGAAGATGCCGCCGCCGCCGTGGCTTGGACGTTTAAAAATATTTCTAAATACGGAGGTGACCCAACTAAGATTGCAGTCAGTGGAAGTTCTGCGGGAGGATATTTGACTTTAATGGTAGGTCTGGATCAAAGCTACCTCAAAACCCATGATGTAGAGGCCAATGACATCTTTGCTCTATTGCCACTTACAGGCCACACCATTACCCATTTTACCGTCAGAGCTGAAAATAATATTTCCAAAATCCAACCTATTATTGATCGATATGCCCCCTTGTTTCACGTTAGAGCAGACGCTCCTCCTGTTGTACTTTTTACAGGTGATCCTGAATTGGAAATGCTGGGACGCACCGAAGAAAACGCCTATATGATGCGAATGCTCAAAGTAGCAGGTCATCCAAAAGTCAAACACATCTTATTTGAGGGATATGGTCATGGAATTCAACATCCAGCACTCCCACTTGTCGTTAAAGAAATAAATCAACTAAGTCAATTATGAAAACTATATCTATTCAACGTATATTACCATTTGTCCTTACACTATTAATTTCTTCGGTCAGTTTTTCTCAAGACCAGCCCTCTCCTTCATTGAAGGGTAAAAATGTCGTCTATGTCTATGGAGGCTGGCAAGGACACAAGCCCACCGAAAGTGTAGATTATATGGTCCCCAAACTGATAGCCGAAGGGGCTAATGTCAAAGTCTTTGACACCCTTTCTGTTTATAGCGATGAAATACTGATGGCAGAAACCGATTTGATTATTCAAGTTTGGACCATGGGAAAAATCACCAACCAACAATTCAAAGGTTTGGAAAAAGCCATCATGAATGGTACCGGATTTTCTGGTTGGCACGGAGGTATGGGCGATGCTTTTAGGGATAACCTTAAATATCAGTTTATGGTAGGGGGGCAATTCGTTTCACACCCTGGAGGAAATATTGATCACTCTATCAAGATTCTAGATAAGACGGATCCCATCACTAAAGGCTTGAATGATTTTGATTTAAAAAAAACCGAACAATATTATATGCTTATTGATCCCAATATTAAGGTTTTGGCCATTTCAGAATTTGATAGGGAGAGTTATCAAAAGCCTGGAAAACCAGAAAATAAAGTTACAGGAAGCACCATGCCAGTTGTTTGGAAAAAAAATTATGGAAAAGGAAGAATCTTTTTTTCTTCTATAGGACATAAGCTTAGCGATTTTGACGTTCCCGAAGTGATGAGTATGCAGATGAGAGGTTTTCGCTGGGCAGCCGAAGGAAAATACATGGAAGAAGAATCCACCATAACTCCGGTGTATAAAAAATGATAGCCATAGGATTTGACATTGGCAGTTCCTTTGTTAAGGCTGCATTGGTAGAGGTTGAGACGGGAAAACCCATTGCTCGGGCCCGGGTTCCTGAGGTGGAAATCCCAATGGAAGCCCAACAGTTGGGTTGGGCAGAACAGCACCCCAATCTCTGGTGGCAATACCTTTGCGAAGCCACCCAAAAACTACTGACAGAAACCGATATTAACGCAGAACAAATTTCCAGTATCGGTATTTCCTATCAAATGCATGGATTGGTCTTGGTGGATCGAGACCTCAATCCTTTGCGAAAATCCATTATATGGTGCGACAGTAGGGCCACATCCTATGGAGAAAAG
Organism: Bacteroidota bacterium; assembly: GCA_009936675.1. Lineage (GTDB taxonomy): Bacteria > Bacteroidota > Bacteroidia > Flavobacteriales > Flavobacteriaceae > UBA8316. The sequence goes on along the minus strand of JAACDY010000212.1, from coordinate 2,397 downwards.
GCTTTTGAAAAATTGGGAAAGGGCTACTGCAAAGATCATCTGCTCAATTCCCCTGGAAACTTTACCGCTTCCAAGCTCGCTTGGGTCATTGAGAATGAACCGGAACTCTATCAAAAAGCCTATAAACTCATGTTGCCGGGAGATTTTCTTGCAGCCAAACTATCAGGAATCCCTCAGACCACCATTACTGGTTTGTCTGAAGGTATTTTTTGGGATTTTAAAAACGATCAAGCTTCTCAAGCCCTTTTTGACCACTACCAAATCGATCAAAGTTTGGTGCCCGAAGTGGTTGACAATTTCACTGTTCAAGCCACGGTATCCAATGCAGGGACTCAAGCCACTGGCCTAAAAGAAGGAACTCCCATCACCTACAGAGCGGGAGACCAACCCAACAACGCCTATACCCTAGGCGCCCGAAAAGCCGGAGATGTGGTAGCAACCGGAGGAACCTCTGGTGTTGTCTATGCCCTTACCGATCAATTGTCAGGCAATGAATTGACCAAGGTCAATACCTTTGCCCATGTCAACTATCAACCCCAACAAAAAATGTTTGGCAAACTCCTCAACCTCAATGGTGCGGGGATACAATACCGCTGGTTACATCAATTGATGGGTGAAGTGGGTTATGAAAAACTAAATGAAATGGCACAACAAGCACCCATCGGAAGCAATGGACTGCAAGTTTTCCCTTTTGGAAATGGAGCCGAGCGAATGCTCGATAACAAGATCGTCAATGGACACATCAGCAACATCAATTTCAATATTCACGACAACAATCACATGGTCAGGGCCACCTTGGAAGGGATTGCTTTTGCCATGATCTATGGGATAGAAATTTTAAAGAATGACGGAGTGGATATCGAAAATCTCAAAGTGGGAAATGACAATCTGTTTCTATCCGACGTATTCTCCAAAACCATTGCAGACACCTTGGGCATATCCATTCAAATGCTTGAAGCTACCGGAGCTGAAGGTGCCGCCAAAGCCAGTATTTCTAATCCCCATCAGACACAAAACAACGACAATATCAATATTACCAAAACCATAAAGCCTAATCCTAAACTTCAAGTCGAAAGCATTGCTTCGTTTGAAAAATGGAAAACACAACTACTCAATAACATCATTTAAAATGGAAAACAATTATTTCAAAAACATTCAGAAGATAAAATTCGAAGGGAAGGAATCCGACAACCCTTTGGCCTATAAATACTACAATCCGGATCAACAAGTAATGGGCAAATCCATGCGGGAGCATTTTAAATTTGCCATGGCCTATTGGCACAGTATGAACGACAATGGTGCCGATCCCTTTGGAAGGATTACGAATCTCTATCCTTGGAATCAAGAAACAGACATTTTGCAACAGGCAAAAAATCGTGCGGATGCTGCTTTTGAATTCTTACAAAAAATGGGCTTTGACTACTTTTGCTTCCACGAGATTGATCTGATTGCCGAGGGAGCATCCTTGGCCGAAACGGAAAAAAGAGTTGCTCAGATTACATCTTATATCAAAGAGAAACAGCAACAAAGTGGTATTAAGGTACTTTGGGGAACGGCCAACTGTTTCTCCAATCCTGTTTACATGAACGGTGCCATCACCAATCCCGATTTCAGGGTAGCCTCTAGGGCTGCAGCCCAGATCAAAATTGCTTTTGATGCCTCCATGGAACTTGGTGCAGAAAACTATGTTTTCTGGGGTGGTAGAGAGGGCTATTTATCCCTACTGAATACCGATATGAAACGTGAGTTGGATCATCTTGGAATGTTTTTTAATAAAATGGTGGACTATGCCAAAGAGCAGGGATTCAAAGGCAATTTCTTTATTGAGCCCAAACCCGCCGAACGCACCAAACATCAGTATGATTTTGATAGTGCTACCGTTATTGGTTTTTTAAATCAATTTGGCTTACAAGATCATTTTAAATTAAATATAGAGGTCAATCACGCTACCTTGGCACAACACACTTTCGAACACGAATTGCAAGTGGCAGCCAATGCCGGTATGTTGGGAAGCATTGACGCCAATCGTGGAGACAATCAAAATGGATGGGACACCGATCAATTTTCCATCAATCTATACGAAACCATTGAGGCCATGTTGGTTTTCCTAAAATCCGGTGGTCTTCAAGGAGGAGGGATCAACTTTGATGCAAAAGTGAGAAGAAACTCTACCGATTTGGAAGATCTCTTTATCGCACACATTCAGGGTGCAGACACCTTTTCCAGAGGACTTTTGGCCGCAGAACACATTTTGACCAATACTGCCTATACCGACATGCTCCAACAACGCTATCAATCCTATGATACTGGTCAGGGGAAAGCTTTTGAAAAAGGAGAACTCTCCGTCGCATCCCTCTATAAAATAGGCATAAACCAGGGAGATATTCCCCACAGCAG
>JAACDY010000040.1 GCA_009936675.1 Bacteroidota bacterium | reverse complement strand
GTTGACGATGCCCCGTCTATTGTGATAATGATGCATTCCATTCAGGGCACAAATGTAAGGCCTAAAAAATTAGTATTCCCTGCAGCGCTAAAACGCGCATGACTGTAATTAAACCTAAATTTTCGCAAATTGATACCAAAGCCAAAACTCAAACCTGAAAAACTACGAACTTCGGCAATTGAAAGCTCCGCTGAACGCAAAAAATTATAACCAAATTGCATGGAAAATGCTCGCTCGGGAAACAGCTCGGCGCCAAACACAAGGTGTCTGAATAATTCGTCAAAAAAGCTTGGGTTTTGTTCTATCAACTCTCCTTCAAAATCGGTTTGCTGCTGATTGGGGTTAACATAGGCAAGATTCCAATTTTGCAGCTGATCAATCGACAAATGCCAGCGGAGAGGTAGATACTCTAATTCATTAGAAATACCGAATGACAAAGAAAAAGGAAGGCTTTCTTTTACACTATCATATGTGCTGATTTGTGACCCAATATTTCGAGCAACCAAGCTAAATCGATAACGAGAAGATGGAAAAGTATGATATACTCCTAGATCTGCTGTAAACCCAGTTGAATTGTATTCTGCAAGCGTTGAACTAATCAAGTTTAACCTTGCGCCTACAAAGATATTTTTGGAAGGAAAATGGTGTGCATAAGCAACGCCCAAAGCAACTTCATTTCCCGAAAATTCGCCTATTTTATCTCCAAAATTATCTGTTTCATCAAAGGTTCCATAATGTACAAATCGGGTGTCAACTAAAATGGAACGCCCTTCTTTTAAACCAAAAACAGCGGCTGCAGTACCGCGATTGATTCCCGCAAAATAGGGCTGGTAGTTCAATACGACCTGCCCCTGAACGGAATCTGAAACCATTGCTGGATTTACCAAGCCACTGTGGATGGAGTTTGGAGATAAAGTCGAAATCCATGTTCCCAAAGCCATGTGCCTTGGGCTCGGAGACAGCTCTAAAAACTGATAGGTGTTTGACCCACCAATTTGAGCAGCTATTGACGAGCAAAACAAAAAAGTGCAAAATGCAATCAGTCTCATATATACAAGAAACGTATTGGAGTGAAAATTATTTGATATTGCGGAGTTGTTTTGCCGCTTTTTGGGTTGTCAATGCAAAATCAATTACATCAATCATGGAAGAAACATACTGAAACTGTAAGCCACGAAGGTAGTTTTGGTTGATTTCTTCTACATCTTTTTTGTTGTCAGCACACAAAATGATCGTTTTCACATTAGCGCGTTTTGCAGCGAGAATTTTTTCCTTAATCCCTCCTACTGGAAGTACTTTTCCTCTCAAAGTAATTTCCCCTGACATCGCAATTCGACTCTTTACTTTTCTGCGAGTCACAGCAGAAACCAGTGAGGTCAACATCGTGATTCCCGCACTTGGACCGTCTTTGGGAGTTGCCCCTTCAGGTACATGAATATGAAAATTGTATGTATTCAATTCTTCCGCACTCGTACCGAGTTGATCCGCGTAAGATTTGATAAACTCCAGCGCGATTGTCGCTGATTCTTTCATGACTTTTCCCAAGTTTCCAGTCAAGGAAAGCTTGCCCGAACCTTTTGTAACCAGAGACTCAATAAACAAAATATCGCCTCCCATCTGTGTCCATGCAAGGCCCGTGACAACACCTGGAACATCATTGTTTTCATACGCATTCATTGAAATTTTGACAGGCCCTAAAACCGCTTCAACATGTTTTGTTTCAAATGTTGTTTCAAATGATTCTTCGAGCGCAATAGACTTGGCACGGTTTCGAACCACTTTCGCAATCGTCTTATCAAGACCACGTACGCCAGACTCACGCGTATATCCAGAAATGAGTTTCTTCAAAACAGGCTTCCCGATTTTAATGTCTTTTTTAGTCAATCCGTGTTCCTTGATTTGTTTGGGTACAAGGTATTTGTTTCCAATACAAGCTTTTTCCTCGAGGGTATATCCACTCATACGGATGATTTCCATTCGATCTAATAAAGCTGGTTGTATTGTAGACAATGTGTTTGAAGTCGCGATAAACAACACTTTTGAAAGATCGTAACCCAACTCCAAAAAGTTGTCATAAAATTCACTGTTTTGCTCTGGATCGAGCACTTCAAGTAAAGCCGATGATGGGTCGCCACTAGCTCCAGACGAAAGTTTATCAATCTCATCAAGAACAAAAACGGGGTTTGATGTGCCTGCCTTTTTGATGTTTTGCAAAATTCTCCCTGGCATTGCGCCAATGTAGGTTTTTCGGTGACCTCGGATTTCCGCTTCATCTCGCATACCCCCCAGGGAAATGCGTACATATTCTCTGCCAAGAGCTTCGGCAATTGATTTACCTAAAGATGTTTTTCCAACTCCTGGTGGACCAGTCAAACATAAAATGGGAGACTTCATGTCGCTTCGAAGTTTTAAAACTGCTAAAAACTCAATGATTCGCTTTTTGACTTCTTCTAAACCAAAATGATCACGGTCGAGAATACGCTGAGCGCGCTTTAAATCAAATTTATCTTTCGAAAATTCCTCCCATGGCAAATCGAGTAACAATTCTAAATAGTTTCGTTGTACGCCATATTCAGCAACTTGTGAGTTCATCCGTTCAAGCTTTGCCAACTCTTTATCAAAATGGGTTTTTACCTTTTTACGCCATTTCTTTTTCAGAGAGCGTGTTTTCATGTCAGAAACATCCTGATGGGATGAGGCATCACCCAATTCTTCTTGAATGGTTTTCATTTGCTGATGAAGAAAGTATTCACGCTGTTGCTGATCTAAATCATTACGAACTTTGGACTGCACTTCATTTTTTAAGGATAGCTTTTGAAACTCCACATCCATATGTTTTAGACAAAGTAGTGCACGACTATGTAGATTATTGCTTTGGAGAATCTCTTGTTTGTCAGTGGTTGCCATACTCATATTGGAAGAAACAAAATTGACCAAAAATGAATCACTTTTAATATTATTGATTGCAAAAGATGCCTCCGATGGAATATTAGGACTGTCAGCTATGATTTGTAAGGATAAATCCTTAATCGAGTCAATAACAGCAGCGAATTCTTTATCTTCTTGAACAGGTCGCTCATCTGGCAGTTCTGAAACTGTAGCTTTCAGATAAGTTGTTGACTCCAAAAAACTTTCAATCTGAAAACGTTTTTTCCCTTGTAAAATGATTGTGGTATTCCCATCTGGCATTTGTAAAACTCGAAGAATACGAGCAAGTGTGCCAACCTTGTGAAGATCGTTTTGATCAGGAAGTTGCACCGATGAATCGAGCTGTGCAACAACTCCAATTAATTTATTAGATGTATTGGCATCACGAATCAATTGAATCGACTTATCACGAGTGGCGGTTATTGGAATGACAACCCCAGGAAACAATACCGTGTTTCGCAAGGGTAAAATTGGAATTTCCTCTGGAACGGGTTCTTTTGAAATTGCCTCCTCGTCATCAGTTGTCATTAACGGAATTAAATCCGCATCAACTTCCAATTCCTCAAGCGATAGGTCTTCTAGTGAGATTAGTTTTGTTTTTCCCATGGGCTATGTCATTTTGTCGCACTTTAATGCAAATACACCTCATTTGTCAGTAATCTATGGCTGACCTTATCAGACGTCTTGTGTTTTTAATATCTAAATATAATTATTCAATATCCATGCCACCACTTGGAATTATTTAAATATTTAATACATTAACAAAACCAAATCTTAACATCATGAAATATATATTAATTACATTACTTTTTACAGTTTCCATTTCTTTTTATCAATGGCAAGACACAATTTCTGGAAATGAAATCCTAGACTCTATTTACCAAGAAGTACCAAAATTTGATACGATTGAAGTTTTAGGTCCTTTTGAAATCACACTGAATAAAGGAAATCGTCACAACATCT
>JAACDY010000039.1 GCA_009936675.1 Bacteroidota bacterium | reverse complement strand
TACAAACAATCTTCTTTCTTTAGAACTTTGATTGCCAATAGCATGATGAGTTTGACTAAATCATTTTTTGCACTGACAGCTTATATGGAAAATGACAAACGTTTTGGAGATTTTTGGAATGTAATTCACAATGAGTTCATATTGACCCGCGAAATGATTTTGAAGCTCACTGGTTTTGAGGAATTGATGGAAAATGAACCCGCTGGAAAAGCTTCTATCAAAGTGAGGGAAGAGATTGTACAACCTTTGCTGACCATTCAGCAGTCTGCACTGATGACCATCTTGGATGCCAAAAAATCAGGCGATATGTCGGAAGAAACTATGGAACTTTACGAAAAAATGGTAACACGCTCTCTATTTGGAAACATCAATGCAAGTAGGAACTCGGCTTAATTTTGTTGATAAAACTCGAATGCGTTTATAATATTTTCGGACGCAACCTCAATGTCAATGGCTGGTTCTCCCAGTGCATAAAGTAAGACAAATTTAACTTTCCCGTGGCTGTTCTTTTTGTCATATCTCAATAACTCCATGATGGCCACTAAATCATCTTTGGTGAAACTTGACTTGGGAAATATTCTGAGAAATACTTTTTTGATATTTTCGGCAACGGACATGTCGAGTCCACACAGTTGGGTGGCCAAATAAGCTTCGGTAATTATTCCTATGGCAATGGCTTCGCCGTGAAGCAGGGTTGTTTTTTGGGAATTATTAAGGCAGTGGGTTTCAATGGCGTGTCCCAATGTATGACCAAAATTGAGAATTTTTCTCAAATTTGATTCGTATAGGTCTTCGATAACCACTGCATTTTTTATTGAAACAGAATGATGAATATAATCTTCTATATCACTATATTCCAATGACTTGTATTCGGATAATTTTTGAAAATACAATTTATCCCTGATGATGCCGTGTTTCAACATTTCCGCATATCCGCTCCTGTATTCATTTTCCGGTAGGGTATTCAGATAGTGGGTATCAATGACGACCATTCTTGGATGAGTAATGATTCCGATTTGATTTTTTAAGCCCCCCAAATCTACACCTGTTTTTCCCCCTACTGAGGCGTCAACCATAGACAGTAGGGTGGTGGGTACATTGACAAAATCAATTCCCCTTTTAAAGGCTGCGGCCACAAATCCTCCAAGATCTGTAACGACACCACCTCCCACATTGATCAAAAGGCTTTTTCGATCCGCACCCAAATCAGAAAGCTCTTGCCATACCTCTTGGCATGTTTCCAAGTGCTTGTTTTCCTCACCGGCTTTGATCGTAAGAACATCAGCGTCTTTTAATTCTGATAAATATTTCAAAAATACAGGCAGACAGTGTATTTCGGTATGCTTATCCACCAAAATAAAAATAGAGGAATAGTTTTCTGTCTTCAGTAATAAACCGAGCGCACTATAGGCTTCATCAGAAAATAAAACCTTGTACCCTTGCCCGCTAATTGCAGATAATGCCTTTTTCATGCTTGTAAAAGTAAAACATTAGATTGAATTGCGCGCCAGTTTGCATCATTGGCTACGGTAGTTGAGTAAAAGCACCTCAACGGTCTTTTCACAATTCTCTACGGTTATCGAAATGGGCTTATCTGCCCAATATCCATTGATATAATAGACTTTACAACTGTCTTTTTGGGTATTGCTTTTTCCAAAATCAACACTTGCTTTACTGAGAAAAGCCTGAAATGCTATGGAATCAAAAGCTGAACTTAGTTTGTTTTGTTGTTTCCATGATTTTTTGGAGAGATTACTGATCACCCTGTCGTTGGGGCCATAGTTGCAACTTGTTTTTTTACCTTTCAAAATTACTGATAAAAAAATCAGTCCTATAGAAAAGCCTACCAAGTAGAAACCCAGTCGGTACAACAATTTCATATGTTTACAATATTTAAAGTTCTCGATTGATCTTCATTAATACTGATATTTATCTTGATATGAGGGGGCAACATGGGTTGGATCCTTTCTCCCCATTCAATCAGGCAATAATTATCAGATTCCAAGTATTCCTCTGTACCGATATCCATGGCTTCGTCTATGTTTTTAAGTCGATAGAAATCAAAGTGATAAATACCTCCTTTAGTAGGGCTGATGTAGTGATTGACAATGGAAAAGGTAGGGCTAGAAATGGGATCGGTAACTTCCCATTTTCTGCACAATTCTGAAATTAGGGTTGTTTTTCCCGCTCCCATTGGGCCATCAAAACAGATGACAGCAGTTTTCAAATGCTCCTCTAAAAAATCGACTGCCTGGTCGATTTGATCCAAATTAAACCGAAATAACATATTGCAAATTTAACACTATCGTGGACGCATTACAACAAAAGGGATGATCATTTCCTCCATAGATATTCCACCATGTTGAAAGGTGTTTCGGAAGTGATTGGCATAATGATTAAAGTTGTTTTGATAGACAAAATACTGTTGTTCTCTGGCAAATATAAACTTACTGTTGAGGTGGGATGCTGGCAATTGTATTCCTTTAGGGTCATTGACTTCCATAACTGATTTGGTGGGGTAGCTCAAACTTTGCCCTGTTTTATACCTGAGATTCATGCTGACCTCACGATTGCCTTTGACTTCGAGGGGTTGATCGACGTTGATCGTTCCATGGTCGGTGGTGACAATCAGTTTGAAACCCAACTTCCTTGCTTGCTGAATGATTTCGAGTAGGGGTGAGTTTTTGAACCAAGAAAGGGTAAGGGATCTGAAAGCTTTGTTGTCAGAAGCCAACTCTTTAATGATTTCCATTTCTGTCTTGGCATGAGATATCATGTCAACAAAATTGTAAACAACCACTAACAGATCATCTTTTTGACGATTGTTAAGGGATTGTGTTAATTCTCTCCCAGCTTTAAGGTTGGTGATTTTGGAATAACTGAACTGTGACTTGATGTTATTACTTTCCAGTTGTGCTTTGAGAAATGCTGCTTCATTGAGGTTTTTGCCGCCTTCTTCATTTTCATTGACCCACAATTCGGGATGTTTTTTTTGCATTTCAAGTGGTGTCATTCCAGAGAATATGGCATTTCGGGCGTAGTGGGTAGCTGTGGGTAATATGCTGAAATAGCTTAATTCTTCCTCTTTTTGGTAATGGTTTTCAATGATGGGTGCAATCATTTTCCATTGATCAAAACGGAGGTTGTCGATGACCAGCATGAGTGTGGTTTTCTCAGATTCATTTTTGAGTATTGGAAAGAGCTTTTCTTTTAATATTTGATGCGACATCAAAGGCCCTGATTCATTGATAATCCAATCCTCATAATTGTTTTCTATAAACTTGGCAAAAAGACGATTGGCTTCTTTCATTTGATTTTGAAAAATTTCCAACATGGCCAAATCCTCTAAACTCTCCAATTCCATTTCCCAATAAAGCATTTTGATGTAAAAATCCGACCAATCTTGGTGGGTATGCAATTCATTCAGAGACAATGATATCTTTTGAAAAGCTTGTTGATAGTTGATGATGGTTTTCTCGGCAATCAAATTTTTGTGCTCGAATAATTTCTTGAGCGCAAGCAATATTTGGTTGGGATTGACGGGTTTGATCAAATAATCTGAAATCTTGGCTCCAATGGCCTCTTCCATGATTTGTTCCTCTTCATTTTTGGTAATCATAATTACCGGTAAGTTGGGAGACCTCAACTTGATTTCGTTAAGGGTTTCTAATCCTCCTAGCCCAGGCATGTTCTCATCTAACAACACCACATCAAAGATTTCGTCTTTGAGCATTATCAGCGCGTCTTGGCCATTGTTGCAGGCTGTGGTGAGGTAGCCCTTGCCTTCTAGGAATAAAAAATGGGGTCTGAGCAGCTCAATTTCGTCATCTACCCACAAGATTTTGATTGGAGTCATATTGTATATCTTTGCAGTTAGATTAGCAATTTTGAAAACAAAAAAGGTAACCCTTCTGAATGACCCAATTTACGGATTTATTGGTATCCGTTCTCCATTAATTTTTGAGGTAATTTCTCACCCTTGGTTTCAACGTTTGAGGAGGATTTCACAAATGGGTTTTTCTTGTTATGTCTATCCTGGGGCACATCACACACGATTTGAACATGCCCTAGGTGCCATGCATTTGATGCAAGAGGTTATTGAAGTATTGAGAAAGAAAGGGGTTGAGATCAGCGGTGAAGAGGCAGAGGCTATGCAACTGGCCATATTGTTACACGACATTGGACATGGTCCTTTTTCGCATACGACAGAGGCTCTTTTGGCAGGAAAGGTCATGCATGAGGAAATTTCGCTCGAAGTGATGAAGAAGTTGAATGATGAATTTAAAGGAGCCTTGGATCTGCCCATTGCCATTTTCACTAATCAATACAAAAGAAAATTCATGCATCAACTCATCGTAGGTCAGATCGATTTGGATCGTATGGATTACCTCAAGCGAGATAGCTTTTACTCTGGCGCCACCGAGGGTAATATCAACAGCAAGCGAATTATTGAAATGATGGTGGTGGTAGATGATCAATTGGCTTTTGAGGAAAAGAGTATTTATTCCATAGAAAAGTTTCTAATGGCCAGAAGACTGATGTATTGGCAAGTATATTTACACAAAACAAGCCTTTCCGCTGAGTTTTTACTGTCCAGAATATTGGAAAGGGTTCGTTTTTGTAACCAAAATGGAGTTCAACCATTGGCGTCTGAGCCTTTGGCCTATTTTTTGTCACGCAATGATGTGAATACTCATCCTACCGATATCCAACTTGAGAATTTTCTCCTTTTGGATGATTCTGACATAATTCAAGGGCTAAAATCGTGGGAAAATGATGCGGACAAGGTATTGTCTAAGCTTTCTAATATGCTGTTGAACAGGAGGTTATTAAAAATAAAAGTTCAAGATCAACCATTTGAGCCCGAAGCAGTAGCGCGTAAACATCAGCGATTGAAAAACTTTGGCTTTGCTGAAGAAGATTACCCTTATTTTGTCTTTACCGGAGCGGTTTCCAATCAGACCTACGTTCCTCAGGACAAACAAATATGGATATTGAGTAAAAATGGAAAAATGAAAGAACTAAGTGAGGCAGATGCTTTTTTTGATTCAGAAGAACTTTCGCGCATTCAGCAGAAGTATTTTTTATGTTTTCCTAGGAATAGACATCTAACTTAAATTTCATATTTTTGCAGCAATGAAATTTACAGCTCAACAAATCGCTACTCAATTAGAAGGGACTGTAGAAGGCGACCCTAATGCTGAGGTTTTTCAACTTTCAAAAATTGAAGAAGCTCAAAAAGGTTCGCTTACATTTTTATCCAATCCAAAATACACTCCATTCATTTATAAAACGCAAGCTTCGGTAACCATTGTCAATCAGGATTTTATTGCTGAAGATGATCTGTCCACCACATTAGTGAGGGTCAACAATGCGTATGATTCTTTTACTATTCTTTTGGATTACTACAACAAGGCAAAAACTACCAAATCAGGAATTGCTAAATCTGCTGAAATTGACCCTTCTGTTAAAATGGGAAAAAACTGTTTCGTTGGGAATATGACATGTATTCAAGAAGATGCCGAGATCGGAGACGATGTAAAAATTTACCCTCAAGTTTATATCGGCAGCAATGTCAGTATAGGGGCGGGTACCATTGTATTTGCCGGGGCAAAAATATTAGAAGATTCTATTGTAGGTGACAATTGTGTAATCCACAGTGGAACTGTTATTGGCTCGGACGGATTTGGTTTTGCACCACAAAAAAATGGGAATTACAAAAAAATACCCCAAACGGGAATAGTCGTTTTGGGAGATCGTGTTGAAGTAGGTTCCAATTCAACCATTGATCGCGCGACTTTGGGAGTAACCTCCATAGGCAATGGTGTCAAACTTGACAATCAAATTCAAATTGCTCACAATGTAGAGATAGGGGAGAATACGGTTATTGCAGCACAGACTGGAATCGCAGGATCGTCCAAAATTGGTAAAAATTGTGTTATTGGAGGTCAGGTAGGAATTGTGGGCCATATCAATATCGGAGATAATGTAAAAATTCAAGGTCAATCAGGTGTGATCAGCAGTATTAAAGACAATGCTGTCATTCAGGGTACTCCAGCATTCTCCTATAATGATTACAACAAATCCTATGTCTATTTTAAAAATCTACCTAACATTGTTAAAGAAATAAACCGAATCGTTAAGAAACTTGACCTATGACAAAAAAAAATTAAACCAAAGAACCCTTAAAGATAGGGTTACTCTGGAAGGCGTTGGACTCCATACTGGTGAAACCGTAAAGCTCACCTTTAGGCCCGCTCCTGAAGATACAGGTTATGTTTTTGTCAGGACAGATTTAAACCCTCCTGTCGAAATACCTGCAGACATTCACTATGTGACCAATACCGATCGTGGTACCAATCTAGAAAAAGACGGCACCAAAGTCCAAACCTCAGAACACGTCTTGGCCGCATTGGTAGGGATGGGTGTTGACAATTGTTATATCGAACTCGATTCAGCTGAGTCACCGATCATGGATGGATCCTCCAAATTTTTTGTTGAGGCCATTGAGTCAGTTGGTATTATAGGACAAAACAAACAGAGGGAAGAGTATGTAGTAACCGATCTGATTACTTACAAAGACGAAGAATCAGGAAGTGAAATCACCTTAATTCCCTCCGACGAGTACCAAGTTACTACTATGGTTGACTTCGAAACCAAAGTTTTGGGTACTCAAAATGCATCATTGGACACCCTCACTGATTTTAAGGATACGATAGCTCCCTCCAGAACTTTTAGTTTTTTACACGAACTGGAAACACTATTGGATAACGGACTGATCAAAGGAGGAGATTTGAATAATGCCATTGTTTATGTAGACAAGCCCCTCTCTGAGAGCAATATGGATCGTCTGAAAGAAGCTTTCGGTAAAGACAATATCGCTGTGCAACCCAATGGAATATTGGACAACCTTAGCCTTCATTTTTCCAATGAAGCTGCTCGTCATAAACTTTTGGACGTTATAGGGGATCTGGCACTAGTGGGAGTACCCATAAGGGGTAAAGTCATTGCTCATAAGCCAGGGCATAAAGTAAATGCTGATTTTTCTAGAAAACTTTCTCAAATCATCAAGCAAGAACGCCGACAGAATGCCCCCAAAGTTGATCTGAATGCGGAACCGTTGATGGATGCCAACGATATCATCAAAATGTTGCCCCACCGCCCTCCATTTCTTCTAGTAGATAAAATATTTGAGCTTTCGGAGACCCACGTTGTTGGTCTTAAAAATGTTACCATGAATGAGCCCTTTTTTGTTGGGCATTTTCCTGGTGCACCAGTAATGCCTGGTGTTTTGCAAATTGAAGCCATGGCTCAAGCTGGAGGAGTGCTTTTGCTCAATACTGTTCCCGACCCTGAAAACTACATTACCCTGTTTATGAAAATGGATAATGTTAAATTTAAAAGACCTGTTAAGCCCGGTGACACGCTACTGTTTAAATTGGAATTGATATCCCCCATCAGAAGAGGTATTTGTCATATGAGAGGAATGATCTTTGCCAACGGAAACCTAACAACTGAAGGTGAACTCATGGCACAAATCATCAAACGAAAATAATTTTAATGAAACAACCCTTAGCTTACATTCATCCCGAGGCTAAAGTAGCCAAAAATGTAGTAATTGAACCGTTTACTACTATCGATAACAATGTGGAAATAGGTGAAGGGACTTGGATTGGTTCCAATGTTACCATCATGGAAGGAGCCAGAATAGGTAAAAATTGTAACATCTTTCCAGGGGCTGTTATTGCAGCAATGCCTCAAGATTTAAAATTTAAAGGGGAAGACACCTTGGCTGTTATTGGAGATAATACCACCATCAGAGAATGTGTAACCATTAACAGAGGTACTTCCGACCGACAACTCACCAAGATAGGAGACAATTGTTTGATCATGGCCTATTGCCACATTGCCCATGACTGTTTTGTTGGGGACAATTGTATTTTTTCTAACAACAGTACTTTGGCGGGACATATTACCATTGGCAACCACGTTATCTTGGCAGGATTGGTGGCAGTTCATCAGTTCTCAACCATTGGTGATCACGCCTTTATTGCTGGTGGTTCACTGGTCAGGAAGGATGTGCCACCCTATGTCAAAGCTGCCCGTGAGCCTCTTTCTTATGTGGGCATCAATTCTGTTGGACTCAGAAGAAGAGGGTTTACCTCCGAAAAAATTACAGAAATTCAGAATATTTACAGAAACTTATATCAAAAAAAATTAAACAACAGCCAAGCTGTTGATATCATAGAAGCTGAAATGGTAGCCTCTCCTGAAAGAGATGAAATTTTACAATTCATCAGAAATTCACAAAGAGGAATCATGAAAGGTTATTTCCAAAAAAGCTAAAATAAACCCTATGGCATCTACGTCAGACATCAGAAAAGGATTGTGCATCAAATTCAATAATGACATTTACAAGATTGTAGAATTTCTCCATGTAAAGCCGGGCAAGGGCCCTGCTTTTGTGAGAACAAAGCTAAAAAGTGTTACCTCAGGTAAGGTAGTTGACAATACTTTTTCGTCAGGGCACAAAATTGATGAAATTCGAGTCGAAACCAATAAATTTCAATACTTGTACGGGGAGGGAGACGACTATAACTTTATGAATGTAGATGATTATAATCAAATTGTTGTCAATAAAAATTCCATAGACAATCCCGGGCTAATGAAAGAAGGCGAGATTGTGAGTATTTCCATCAATACTGAGGATGGTTTACCCCTTTCGGTCGATATGCCTGCCAGTGTGGTTTTGGAAATAACCCATACCGAACCAGGTGTTAAGGGAAATACTGCAACCAATGCTACCAAGCCTGCCACTGTAGAGACTGGTGCCAAAATCAACGTACCTTTGTTCATTAATGAAGGTGACAAAATAAAGGTGGATACTGTCAAAGGGAATTACCAAGAAAGAATTAAAGAATAACCCATCATTAACCTACAAACCCATTTGTAACATTTAAAAAAAGCAATAAAACGCAATGAGTGTATTAGTCAATAAGCAATCTAAAATTATTGTACAAGGTTTTACAGGTAGTGAGGGAACCTTCCACGCCGAACAAATGATCGCCTATGGAAGCAATGTGGTAGGTGGTGTTACTCCAGGAAAAGGAGGTCAGACCCATTTGGACCGGCCAGTCTTCAATTCAGTTGCACAGGCTGTAAAAGAAGTTCAGGCAGACACCTCTATAATCTTTGTTCCCCCAGCATTTGCTGCCGACGCCATAAAAGAAGCTGCAGAGGCAGGAATCAAAGTCATTATTGCAATAACTGAAGGAATCCCCGTTGCAGATATGTCAAAAGTCTCTGATTATATTAAGAAAAGAAATTGCACATTGATTGGGCCCAATTGTCCCGGCGTTATTACTCCCGAAGAGGCCAAAGTGGGTATCATGCCCGGTTTTGTTTTCAAAAAAGGAAATGTCGGAATTGTCTCAAAATCAGGAACCTTGACCTATGAGGCTGCCGATCAAGTCGTCAGAGAGGGATTGGGAATTACGACAGCCATTGGAATAGGAGGGGATCCTATTATTGGGACCACTACCAGAGATGCGGTAGAACTTTTTATGAATGATCCAGAAACGGAAGCAATAGTAGTCATTGGCGAAATTGGAGGTCAGTTAGAGTCTGATGCAGCCCATTGGATTAAGGACAATGGTAATCAAAAACCCGTTATTGGTTTTATTGCAGGAGAAACTGCTCCCAAAGGAAGAACCATGGGTCATGCCGGTGCTATCGTAGGTGGAAAAGACGATACCGCCGAAGCCAAAAAAAGTATCATGAGGTCTTGTGGAATACATGTGGTCGACTCTCCAGCGGAGATCGGTAAAAAAGTTGCAGAAGTCTTAGCATAAATGGATATGAGTAAATTACTGGAAAACAAAACAGCGATTATTACGGGGGCTACCCGTGGGATTGGTAGAGGCATTGCCCAAACCTTTGCACGCAATGGGTGCAATGTGGCTTTTACCTACAGCAGCTCCGTTGAAGCCGCTCAATCCTTGGAAAAAGAATTGAATGAGTTGGGTGTGAAAGCAAAATCTTACCAGAGTAATGCCGCCGATTTTGGAGAGGCTCAAGCACTAGTAGATAAGGTTTTAGTAGAATTTGATAGTGTTGATATTTTGGTCAATAATGCAGGAATCACCAAGGACAATTTGCTGATGCGAATTTCGGAGGAGGACTTTGATCAGGTGATTGAAGTGAACCTCAAATCGGTTTTCAATATGACCAAAGCCATTCAGCGTACTTTTTTAAAACAAAAATCCGGTTCTTTGATCCATATGAGTTCTGTTGT
>JAACDY010000038.1 GCA_009936675.1 Bacteroidota bacterium | reverse complement strand
AGAATCTCAAATTACCGGGAGGTGAAAGTCTTAACATGATCTCACCAAAGGTCACTACTTTTTTCATGAAATTATTTGATATTAATTTGAATTGGATTTTCGATTTTTATTGCAAGATCCTCCAGATGGGCTTCCCAAGCTTGATGATCCGCAAATTGATTGCTCTCAGACCAGTAGAAGCCAACATAGTAAACCAATGACTGATTTAGTACTTTAAGATCCAAAAATACATGATTTTGATCTTTGATTTGAGGGTTGAATATATGCTGACTTTTAAAATGCTTTTGAGGGGATAAGATTACGTTGCTCAGTGTGGTATCAAAATGATCTTGTTTAAAGATGAGTAGATTGTTCTTGTCTATGATGTCGCCATTATTTTCCTGAAGTGATATTCCTGCAGATACTTCATCGGTTCCTTGAACCGAAACTTCAATTTTCATCAAGTTATTTCCATAGTCTAAACTGATGGTCTTGTGTTCCTTAATCATCCCCTGAGGGCCTTCCCAATCAGCATAGTCTAATTGGAAAAGGGTTCTTAGAGGCCCCGTTGCAAGGGTTTTGTGAGCAGTGAAATTTTTGGAGACAAAATACTGGTCGTTTTCCCCTTTAATCGCCAAACCACCAGCACCCCTACTGATACCCACATGGTAGTTGTCCAAACCTTCTCCATGGTCTTCGTGGTAGCTGATGCCTTCTTCCTCACTGGCTTTGTACCATTTGTCGATGACGGGGTAATTGACCTTTTTCAACCAACAGTCGATACCACTGGAGATGATCCCTCCTTTTTTTCCTTCCTCGACCAAGATTTGAGCCGCAGGACCATAGGTTCTAAAGGCTACCCTGTCATTTTCCCAAGTGTAATCGTCAATTCGGGTGGGTACAATTCTGGAAAAGCAATAGTCCACAATTTCGGGTTTGCTCAGTTGTTCTTTGAGATGAAAGGTCTTTTCTGATGAGGGAGCCATAGTGGGTTGAAAAATGAGTTGATCCATTTCACCGTCTTGGTCAACATCGATCAATTGGGATATCAGAAAGGCATCCTCTGCGGGATCATAGATTCCTATTTTATCGATTTTAGATGACCAATGATCGGGCAGCTCTGCTATCGAAATCTCAATCGTTTCATTTTGACGCTCAAGATTCAAATTATTGGTCAAATGAATACTTACTGGGGTTGGGGCGCATGAGGCAAAAATACAAATCAGGCCCAAGAGTTGAATGGTTTTGGTAGATGTCATAGTATTGTGTTTGTTTAAATTATACTCCAAAAAATTCAGGCAGCCATAAACTTAACTGTGGGATATAAGTTACTAAAAACAACGATAAGATCATCACCAAAAACAAAGGGAGCAAAGGTCTAATGACTTTGGAAATGGTTGTTTTTGCAATCCCAACTCCTACGAACAATACAGATCCTACTGGTGGAGTACAAAGTCCGATACAAAGATTGAGCATAAGAACGATTCCAAAGTGGGTAGGATCCATACCCAAATCGGTGACGATGGGCAGGAAAATGGGCGTAAAAATAAGTACTGCCGGAGTAGCGTCCATAAAAACACCTACCGCCAGCAAGATGAGGTTGATCATCAAAAGGATAACAATTTTGTTGTCACTGACAGACAATAAAGCATTGCTGATGTCTTGAGGAATATTTTCATAGGACAATACCCACGACATACACATAGAAGCCCCGATCAACAACATCACAATGGCCGTGGTTTGAGAAGATTCTAAAATTACCTTGGGCAGGTCTTTAAACGACAATTCTTTGTAATAAAAAGAAAGCAGTATGGTGTAGAGCACCGCTACGGCCGATGCCTCTGTCGCAGTAAAGATTCCTCCTATGATCCCTCCAATAACGATGACCAAAAGAAGTAAACTGGGCACCGCATCGATAAATTTTACAAATACTTCTTTAAGTGAGGAACGCTTTCCAACAGGATATTTATTCCTTTTGGCCCATACCATAGCAACAATCATCATCAATAAACCCGTGAGAATTCCAGGAATATATCCCGCCAAAAACAAAGCCGCAATAGAAACACCTCCACTGGCTAGGGAATAGACAATTAAAGTATTACTAGGGGGAATGACCAGTCCTGTTGTAGATGAAGTAATGTTCACGGCAGCACCAAATTCTTTGGAATAGCCTTCTTTTTCCATTTCGGGCCCCAATATGGTTCCCATGGCCGAAGCTGAGGCCATAGCCGAACCTGCGATGGCTCCCATCATCATGGCGGATACTATATTGATCAATGCCAATCCACCGGGTAAAAATCCTACTAAGGTTTTGGCAAAAGAAATCAATCTATGAGCAATACCTCCCTCACTCATGATTTGTCCCGAAAGTATAAAAAAGGGAATGGCCAAAAGGGCAAAACTGTCCAATCCTGTGGCAATTCGCTGAGATACGGTAGTGGTGGCCGCTGAAAAGGGCATTCCATACATTAAAGTAAACAATGAAGACATTGCGATACACCAGGCCACAGGAACCCCAAGGGTCAGGAGAACCAAAAAACTAAGGACCAATATTATTACGGGTAAAAACTCAATCATTGTGCCTGTTTTTTTAAGTCTAAAATTTTATAAAAAATAATCAGTATTCCACTGATGGGTATTACAGAGTAAACCACCCCAAGAGGGATTTTTAATGCTGGAGAAAGTTGTTCCAACACCAAAGTGATATAGACCAACCTCACCCCTCCTATAAGCATGCCCAATACGGCAAAAACCAGTATGGTCAGATTGATGAAAACTTGGGTTTTTTTAAGGTTTGCGGGACTCATTTTTTCAGAAAAATAAGTAATGGCCACATGGTTTCCTTTTCCAGCAACATAGGCCGCTCCCAAAACACCCACCCAAATCATGAGGTAACGCGCCAACTCGTCTGTAAACGAACTGGGATTAGTTAAAATATAACGTGAAAAAACTTGCCACAATACATTGATGACCATGGCAGACATAATGACCACCAGGGTCTTTTCTAATACAGAATCTAACTGCGCTCTAAATTTCATGATTATTGGGTGTTTTTGATTTTATCAATAAATGACTTGATCAAAGGATCTTGTGCATATTGATCCGATACTGAGCGGGACATTTCAGCAAAATTAGATTTGTCGGGATAACTCACCTGAACTCCAGCAGCTTTGACGGCCTCCAGCGATTCAAGTTCAGATTTTAACCACAGTCTTCGCTGTTCTACAACAGATAAATCCATGGCTTTTTGAATCCATTCCTGCTCTTGGTTGGATAGATCATTCCACAAATGGGTACTCATCAAAACCACATCAGGAAGGACAGTATGTTCGTCTATGATGTAGTATTTACACACTTCATAATGTCTGGACAAATAGAAACTGGGAGGATTATTTTCTGCCCCATCCACAACGCCCTGTTGAAGCGCGGTATAGAGTTCACCCCAAGAAATAGGGGTCGGAGATCCTCCGAACGATTTGACCATGTCAATCGCCGTTTGACTTTCCATGACTCTTATTTTAAGCCCTTCTAGATCATTGGGGTTTTCAATGGGTTTATCTATGGTATAAAAACTTCGGCTTCCTGAGTCGTAATATCCAAGACCTTTGAGCCAGTATTTTTCTGTACCATTAAGCAATTCCTCCCCTACAGGCCCATCAAGAACTCTGAATGCGTGTTCTTTGTCTCTAAACAGATAGGGAAGGCCAAAGACTTTGATACTGGGTGAAAAGTTTTCCAACACCCCTGCAGAAACTTTGGTCATGTCCAAACTGCCAATTTGAAGCAACTCCAAACACTGACGTTCTGTTCCCAATTGTTGGCTAGGATAAATTTGCACTTTGAATTTACCCCCTGAAATTTCTTGCAATTTTTCACCAAAAAAAACCATGCCTTGATGAACGGAATGCCCCGTATTCAATCCGTGCCCCAGTCGAATGATTTTGGTAGATTTGATCTGATCACAGGAAATAAAACTGAGTATTAGAACGTAAATGATCAGTGGTTTAAACTTAAACATTAGTTTTTGTATTTAATGAATTTTTTCAAATTGTGATAACAGATATCCTCAACCATATTTCCAAAAAAGGCAGTATCGTTGGGCAAAAGACCACTCTCTATATCATCTCCAATCATATTGCATAGCAATCGTCTGAAATACTCATGCCTTGGAAAGGAGAGAAAACTTCGGCTATCGGTTAACATTCCAATGAATTTAGACAATAGACCCATGTTGGATAGGGTTCTCATTTGTAACTCCATCCCGTCTTTCTGATCGAGAAACCACCAAGCAGTCCCCCATTGTATCTCTACTTTTTCATTGTTGAAATTACCCGGCATGGTGGCAAAAACCTCGTTCATGGCAGGATTTAGATTGTAGAGTATGGTATTGGTCAGCTTATCTTTATCGTTGAGCATTCCAAGCAGTTTGGAGAGGTTTTTGGCTTGGTCAAAATCGCCAATGGAATCGCATCCCACATCGGCACCCAATTGTCTTTTCAATTTTTGATTATTACCTCTCAATGCACCCAAGTGCAATTGTTGGGTCCAGCCATGATCATTATACATCACAAACAGTTCATACAACACACAGGAATTAAAAAGGCTTGCCTCCTCAGTTGAGGGAAGACTTCCTGATAGGCGTTTTTTGAGAATCGCATTGGCTTGGGCATGGGTGAAATCACTTGCATGTGTAAATTCCAAGCCGTGATCGGAAATCCTGCAACCGTTTTGATGAAAATAATCGATCCTGGAGTTGAGGGCTGCCAAAAGACTGTCTAAATCTTCTATTTTGGTTTCTGCAAGACTACCCAGAGTTTTGAGATAATCCAAGTATTGCTCGCCTTCAATCCCAAAAATATTATCCGGTCTAAAACCCGGTAAAACCTCAGGGCCTCTTTTATCACTCGCTGCTATTTTTTGATGGGCAGAGAGGTCATCTATGGGGTCATCTGTGGTACACAACATCTCCACTTTCATGTCATTGAGCAAAACCTTAGGGGTTAAATCTAACAACTGTCGATTCGTTTCCTCGAAAATAGCGGTTGAAGTAGAAGGTTGTAGCAGGGTATTGATCCCAAAGTAACGCTGTAATTCCAAGTGTGTCCAATGGAAAAGTGGATTTCCAGCAGTAAAAGGAACGGTATAGGCCCATTGATCAAATTTTTCTTTGTTGCTCGTCTCTTTTCCGGTGATGAATTTTTCGGGGATGCCAAGAGTTCGCATGGCCCTCCATTTGTAGTGATCTCCATCCAACCAAATTTCGTTGATCCCCTTAAAAGGTTGGTTGGCAGCAATCACATCGGGTGGCAAGTGGTTGTGGTAATCAATAATCGGCATGGAAGCAGCGTAGTCAAAATACAATCTTTCCGCTGTTTTGTTTTGGAGTAAAAAGTCCTCTTTGATGAATGCTTCCGTGCTTTTGAATTCCATTTTAAACCATTTTATTAATTCCCCATTCCAATCCCCTTAATTCTGCCAATCCCTTAAGTCTTCCAATGGCAGAGTAGCCAGGGTTAATTTTGGGTTTTACAAGATCATCCAACATTTGATGTCCGTGATCGGGTCGCATGGGAATGGAAGCATCTTCTCGTTTTTCGGCATATCTGTGTCTTTGTTCTTTAATGACTCTGGTAATGATTTCGAACATGTCCACATCTCCAGTAAGATGATCTGCTTCGTAAAAATTACCCTCAGCATCACGCTTGGTGCTTCGGAGGTGTAAAAAGTGAACACGATCGGCAAAAGCATCAAAAATAGCTGGGAGATCATTGTCTGCCCTTACGCCCAATGAGCCTGTACAGAATGTGATTCCATTGGATAATGGTGGGACTTGATCAAAAATATATTGATAATCCTCCCGCGTGCTCACCACTCTGGGTAAACCCAAAAGAGTAAACGGTGGATCGTCGGGGTGAATGCACATTCTGATGCCTAATTTTTCGGCCAATGGGATGAGTTCCGCTAAAAATTGCACTAAATGAGAACGCAATTGGTCAGCATCGATTCCTTTGTAAGTATCCAGCATGGCTTTAAATTCTTCCATAGAGTAACCCTCTTCCGATCCTGGTAAACCTTTGAGCATATTGTCAGAAATTCGTTGAATATCGGAGGGAGATAGGCTTGCAAATTGATTTTTTGCTTGTACGATTTCCTCAGCACTATAGTCCTTTTCCGCTCCTACACGATTGAGAATGTGGAGATCAAAGACCCTCAGTTCTGAAGCATTAAATTCCAGCGCAAGAGATCCGTCCTCGAGGGGCATATCCAAGCGTGTTCGAGTCCAGTCCAGTATGGGCATAAAATTGTAACAGATTACATAAACCCCACAAGAAGCCAAGTTCTCCATGCTCACCTTGTAGTTTTCGATGATCTGTTGGAAATCTGAGGTTCTGGTTTTTATTTTTTCGTGTACCGGCAGAGATTCCACAACATCCCATGTAAGTCCTGCTTTTTCAATTTCATCTTTTCTTTGTTGAATTTCTTCCACCGACCAAATATCACCATTGGGTATATGATGTAGGGCGTTTACAATTCCCGTTGCACCGGCCTGCCTAACGTCTGAGAGACTGACAGGATCTTTGGGTCCATACCAGCGCCAAGTTTGTGTCATTTTCATAATAATATTTTAGACCCCACTGAAGGCACTAAAACCTCCATCAATGGGTAGTACAACACCTGTTATAAATTGAGCGGCATCACTGCATAAAAAATGAATGGCACCATTGAGTTCTTCTGCTTCCCCAAATCGTTTCATGGGGGTATTTCTGATGATGGTATCCCCTCTTTCTGTATAGGAGCCATCCTCATTGAGTAATAGTTTTCTGTTTTGATTTCCCACAAAAAAACCAGGAGCGATGGCATTCACGCGAACACCGGGCCCGAATTTTAAGGCCATTTCAACCGCCATCCAACGGGTGAAGTTTTCGATACCTGCTTTGGAAGCCGAATAACCCACCACTCGGGTAATTACTCTATCCACACTCATGGAAGAGTAATTGATAATAGAACCGCTTTTCTGATCGGCCATGATTTTTCCAAATACCAATGAAGGGATGACGGAACCGTTGAGGTTCAATTCTGTGACCTTCTTGAAATCGTCCATGGACAAGTCAAAAATGGTTTGATCAACTGCGATGGTCGCGCCGGGCATATTGCCTCCCGCTGCGTTGAGCAATATATCAACCCTACCCCACTCTTTTAAAATTTGTTTACTGACGGTTTCTATAGATTCTTGGGACAGCACATTGGCCGCAAAACCGATGGCAGTTCCTCCCTCTTTTTCAATGATGTCAACAGTCCTTTCAGCAGATTCTTGGGTTAGGTCCAAAATGGCAATCTTTACACCCGATTGGGATAAACTTTGTGCAACACATCCTCCCAGCGCTCCTCCTCCTCCAGTAATGACGGCTACCTTATTCTTTAAATCAAAATTTGGTTTCATTTATTGTTTTTACAGTGTATAGTTAATATTATCCCACAGTGCCATTTTCTCCATATCCATGGCTTTAATTCCCATTTCAACCGCATAAGCTGCTTTGGCTCCCGTGGTTACATTGGAAAGTGGTGTTTTGTTGTTGATTATGGCATCTCCAAAATCCATTAGGGCTTGTTTGGTGGGGTCAATGTGTCTGATGTCCAGAGGAGTTCCCTTCCCTTGTGACCAATTGGTCGTTGCTCCCGATACACCATCCACTTCTCCATACTCGGCTTTGTAGCTTCCTTCGGGATAAAACCACGCAGATTGATTGAAAATGGTAAGGGTGCCTTTGTCACCCATGACCATAATCTTATAATCGTCTTTGGCGTTGGAAGTCAAACAAGTATAGGTCGCTTTTACTCCTTCAGGAAATTCATAGATTACTTTGGTATTGTCATAGGTTTCTCTACCGTCTTTCCAGTAGTCTATTCCTCCCATTCCCATTGCTTTTTGGGGGGTAGATTGGAGTATCCAATTGGCAAAATCAATCTGATGAGAGCTCAATTCGGCCAAAAGTCCGTAGGAATACTCTCTGTACATCCTCCAATTGATTTGTCTCTCCAGTGAAGGCTCGGGAACAGATCTTCTCCAATTTCCATTACGATTCCACTGGGCCTCAATGGAGGCGATCTTCCCAACTTTGCCATCTGCAATCATATCGACCAATTCGGTGTATAACCTAGAACTGTGATACTGATGCCCAGTTTGAAAAATTTTATTGGAGGTTTTACACTTGTTAACAATACGGGCTGTTGCTGCAGCTCCTTTGGCCAAGGTTTTTTCACAATAAACATGTTTGTCAGCATCTACAGCATCGACAGCGATTTTGTCGTGGGTATTTAGAGGAGTACTGATGATTACTCCATCGATGTTTTTATCGTCTAATAATTTTCTGTAATCCTTATATGCTTTGGTGTTTTTATTGCTTTTGATCAGATCAAATCCCTCTTCCAATCTAAAGGGTATGGTATCACAAGCCGCAATTACATTGAAATTGGGCAATTGATTGAGCAATTTAATGATTCCTTGTCCTCTTCCTCCGGTTCCAATCACCCCCACGTTAATACTACTGTTAAGATTGGTATTAGCCATTAAATTTGGGGATAAGACAGTGCCTAAAAGTACTCCTCCGGAATTGCGAATAAAGTCTTTTCGTTTCATTATCAGATTAATCTTTATTGATGATTGAGTTAATTTCCTCAAGGGATTTACCCTTGGTCTCGGGTACAGTAAAAATAGAAAAGATGAGTTGAAGAACCATCATTAGTGCAAAAAAAGAAAATATAGGCCAAGGGTTTGCCTTAAAGATTGCAATAACGGAAGGCCCTACCAAAGTAATCAATGCGGCAAACACCCAGTGAACACCTGCACCAAAGGATTGTCCTTTCGCTCTGATTCTGTTGGGAAAAATTTCAGAGATAAAAACCCAGATTACGCTACCCTGTCCAACAGCATGAGAAGCAATAAAGGCAAAAATAAATAAGGCAATCCATTGTGGATCTGTTTGAAAATAAAAAGCCATAGAGACGCCCGATAAACTAAAAATATATCCCAGTGAACCCATTATCAAGAGCTGTTTTCTTCCCAATTTATCGATAAGCATCAAGCCCAAAAAGGTAAAGACAATATTGGTCAGTCCGATCAATACTGAATTGAAAAGGGAGGCTCTTGTTGCAAAACCTGCCATTTCGAGGATTTCTGGAGCATAATAAAGGATAAAGTTGATTCCCGACAATTGATTGAAAAACGAAATCAGAAAAGCCAAAAGAAGGGTTTTTCGATTACTATTGTTCATCAATTTCTCTTGATTGCCTGCAGTGCTGTCCGCTGTTTTAATTTGTTTGAGAACGCTATCAGCCTGTTGGCCGTCACCATATATCTGGTTTAGGGTTTTCAATGCAGCACTGTCATCTTTTTGAAAAATGATTTGCCATCTTGGGGTGTCAGGGATATAAAGGGTCAGCAGCAAATACATCAGAGCCGGAATCGCCTCTACACCTAACATCCATCTCCAATCGGAACTCCCTTGAAAACCAGTAAGCAAATAATTGGAAAAAAAAGCGATAAGAATTCCAAAAACCAAACTGAACTGATACAAAACTCCAAGTCTTCCTCGGTTTTCGGAGGTAGAGATTTCAGAGATATATATAGGTGCAGCAATAGAAGAAACGCCCACTGCTACTCCTCCAACAAACCTAAAGAAGGAGAAAGTATAGGGATCAACGGCTAAAGCAGATCCCAAAGCAGAAATGAGAAAGAAAAAACCGATCCAAGTGAGGGTTTTTTTACGACCCAATTTATTGGTGGGATAAGATCCAAACAAAGCTCCCAGAACCGTGCCCCAAAGTGCCATAGACATAATAAAAAAACCATGGAAAAAAGGACTTGTTGACCACAATTCCTTTATGGGCAGATTGGCTCCAGAAATTACAACAGTATCAAATCCAAACAGAAAACCCGATAAGGCTGCTACAAGAATCCATCTGAATGATTTTGGCATATTTAAAAATTTCGTGTGCGTACACTAGCTAGGCAAATATAGAGAAACCGATTGAAAATTTCATCCCACCTGCTTTATATAATTACAAAATATTTTAAATAAAAAATAATTAAAAATTTATGACAGAAGATAGTATATTTGAAAAAACCATTTATAATTGATAACCATAAAAGATATTGCAAAGGAAGCCAATGTTTCAGCAGGTACTGTGGACAGGGTTTTGCATAATCGAGGTGGCGTATCTCCCAAGACGGAAACCAAAATCAGAAAGATATTAAAACATAAAAAGTTTAAAATCAATCTGATTGCCAGTTCACTGGCTATGAAAAAGCATCACAATTTGGCGACTATGATTCCCAAACATGACGAACAAAACCTTTTTTGGAAGTCTCCCTACTCTGGTATTCAGAAAGCCAACCAAGAAGTCGGTGCCTATGGGATTGAAAATCACATATTTCTCTTTGACCAATTTGATCCCCAAAGCTACCTAAAAGCCTTCCGAAAACTCATCAAAACTAAGCCCGATGCAGTGGTTATGGTACCTGTATTTGTCAAGGAATCGAGTGAAATCATTGAAGAACTCAATGACAAAAAAATCCCTTATCTGTTTCTCAACGCCGATCTGAAGGGATATGAAAATCTTTGTTATATCGGTCAAAAGTCCTTTGAAGCCGGTATATTGTCTGGAAAACTTTCGCATTTGTGTTCGAAAGAGAAAGATGAATTTTTGATCATTTTGACCCGAAAAAACATACATGATTACGAGGCCAACAATGAGAGGATCAAAGGCTTTATAAATTACTTCAAAGAAAATTTACCACAAGCTGTGATCCATCAGCTAAAATTTGATCAGTCAGACGGCATTCAAATGGTCAGAAAGAAAATCAATGATTTTTTAACCCAAAACCCCCGTGTGAGGGTAGTTATGGTTCCTTCCAGTAGGGTTTCCAACATCTGTAAATTGGTTGACAGTGATGTGCTGTCAGGACTAAAACTCATTGGATTTGATACCACCCCTCAAAATGTGGAAGTATTGAATAAAGGTATCGTTTCATTTTTGATCTCTCAGAAATCTTTTAACCAAGGCTACAAAGCCATTACAACCATGGCCAACTACTTGGTTCACAAAGAAACGCCTTCTGACGAAATTCCCATGCCTTTGGAAATCATTACCAAAGAAAACTATAGGTACAGTCATTCTGAGGAGCGAAATTACTATAACGAAAATTAGAAACTAACCTCATTGACTGGATTGCCCTCCACATCGTGATGCGTAAATCTGATACTTGGTGAATTTCCACTGTTTATAGAAACCGATAGAAAACCACCCTTAACCCTCAGAAATTGATGCTCGGGTCTAAAATCATCCTGTTTCCATCCCCCTGCATGAACATCGGCGCCCGCTCCACATCCAAACTCCCAAAGATCGGTATTCTTGACATGAGTAACGTACTGCCAGTGACGATCTCCGTTGACAATAAATAGATTTTTTTGCTTTTTTATAAAATTGAGAATCTCTGCTTGTTCGTGAGCATAACCCCTATTGCTGAGGTTGTCATTTTTATTTTTTCGATCTGGACCCAAAATGGGAGAGGAAGTAATCAATACTTTAAAGCTTGCATCTGAAGCCATAACGGTATCATAGAACCATTGCTTTTGGGTTGCACCCCAAATGGTTTTGTCAGGCCCATCTTTCAAATAATTTTGATTCCTATAGTTTCGACCCTCAACGATCCATATCTGTAAATCTTTTCCCCAACGAATGGTTTTGTACCTTTTGGAGTGGCTGGGAAACTGTTCTTCATCAAATATCTCCAATCCCCGCTCGAAAGAGACCGTTCCGTAATCCTTTCCAGGGTAACTGTCGTCGTAGCCCACATCGTGGTCGTCTTTCATAAAATAGGAAGTATGATTGTTGTAGAAAGAACGCTGAATAGGGAGGGAAAACAAACGATTCCATTTAAAACGCATCAACTCCTCTGTCATCGCATAGGGATAGGGTTTGTCCATGTATTCTATGTCCCCAGTATGCACATAAAAATCAGGTTTTAATTGGGACATACTGGGGTATATTTTATGGCCATTGTCCGGGTCATCACGTCGGTTATAGTCGTGACAAGAAACGACACAAAATTTGATGTCCATAGTGGTATTTTGATCTTCAGGTAAAAGAAATTGACCGAAAATACTGT
>JAACDY010000211.1 GCA_009936675.1 Bacteroidota bacterium | reverse complement strand
TGGCATGCTCGATTTCCAAGCCGAGGGGATGGGGAGTGGTTTTGGCTTGGTATTTTAAAAAATCTTCAAGCATTTATTCCTCGATTTTTTCTAGAAAACCCTCAGGAACATTCATCTCTTTAATTTCAGTGGGTTGAAATTGATTGTCCTCTTCGCTAAAAAGTTCGAGGATAGTATCAGGTCGTTCATCTTCCCTCCAAATAAAACCATCGAGTTTCCGTTCGTTAATGGGCAAATCCTTGTCTGGAAATAAATCTCCATTTGGACTGACAAAGAAAGTAATATCCTCAATTTCGTTTTCCTTGGTAATCATTTTAAGTCGGCTGCATGTGGTCTTGTTAATTCCTATCAATTCATTACCTTCATCGGAATACATATAATATATGACCTCAGTATTTTTGCTGACGTCAATTTCACTGAGCTTTCCGTCTTTGAAAAGACCGTCGAGTAATCCACCCTTAATTTGATTAAAACCAGTCTCACTTATAGAGTCTCTTTCTAAAATCCAACTGTTACCCACAATTTTTAGGGAATCCAGTTTTTTGGTTTTCATGTCTGAGATTAGAAATATTTTATCTCCAGACATTTGACTTTTTCCAAACCAAAGAATGGGGTTTTTTTTATTTTTTTGACTGGTGGATAAAATTTGATTTTCTTTCCGGCTTAGAGGTAATTTGAGGAGTTTTATAAGTCCTGTACTTTGGTCTAGATGAAGAGAGTCTGATTTCCCCCTCAGATCTGTTTTAAAAATTCTAACATCGTAGTATCCCCTTAAAATCTTTTTTTCAGGGGGTCCTGTTGCAATGAGTGTATCGGCATGGATGTAGAGTGAGTCTTGATCAATGATATTTATGGCCAATGCTCTTCGGGTGATGATGGCAGAATCTTTGGCCTTGAAAATTTCGCCGTAATGGCCATTGATTACCGATTTGTTTAGGGTATCAATTACACTGACATTGTTGGTTGCAGCAGCATAATTCTTTTCATTTTCAAAATACAAACTGTCTCCTCTAATTTCTTTATTATCATAAAAGATGACTGCATTTTTTTGGAAATTGCCTCTTTGCAATTGGGTGTCATAAGCTCCCTGTTCACAGAAAATATCGTATTCCTCTCCCACGATGGTTGTCTTTCCATAGAAGAAAGCCTTGTCACTTTCGGTATAATAATCCAGTTGTTGCGATTTGAGTTCATACTCTGGATCATCAATTCTTACCCTCGAGATGAATCGATATTTTTTTTCATTCATAAAGTAAATCCCCCTTATGCTGGTCAGTTTCCTTTTTTCATCAACGATGGTTCCAAAGGAATTGTAAAAAGCTTCGGAGTTGGCCCGATCCAAATAAAGGGTGTCGGTTTTGAGCGTCATATCGGGTCTTTCGAGCACTACTTTTCCCCAAGCTTTAGCCAATTTACTGCTCCCGTCATATTCGATTTGATCACAAGTCATTTTTAAACTATCGCCTTGGGTAAATACTACATCACCCTTGGCTTTAAAAAAATTCTCTTTGGCATAGAAATAAGAAATGTCGGATTTGATCAATGCACCCTCGTGAAAAAGGTGAACTCTAATTCCTTCTTTTTTTACCAATATGTTGGCACCAGGAAAATAAAACTGATCCTGGGTGGAACCTCCAGCTTGAATGATTTTAATAATTTTTGGTTCTTCTTGTGCTACTACCTTTCCTATGGCCAATAGAAAAATGAGCTGAAGTATGCCGACTTGAATATTCTTTCTCACAGTAAGTGGTTGTTGGCACTAAATTAGAAAAACTACCTTAAAATGGTTTGTTTTCTGTCAGGTCCTACGGAAACAATTTTTATGGGCGTATCGAGTTCTCGCTCCAGAAAATGAATGTAATCTGTAAAGTTTTTGGGAAGCTTTTCAACAGTATTGATTTGAGTCAAATCTTCCTTCCAACCCGGAATTTCAATATATTCAGGGGATATGGATTCATCATTAATATCGAAAGGAAAATGATTGATAAGTCCCTCCTCTGTTTGGTATTGATTACAAACCTTGATGGTGTCTATACCAGAGAGTACATCTCCTTTCATCATCATCAGTTGGGTCACACCATTGACCCGAATTGCGCATTTTAGAGCAACAAGGTCAATCCAACCGCAACGACGTGGTCTTCCGGTAGTGGCACCAAATTCATGACCCACTTTTGCGATTCGTTCTCCAACTTCGTCAAACAATTCTGTAGGGAAAGGCCCACTCCCCACTCGGGTAGTATAGGCTTTAAAAATCCCAAATACTTCTTTGATTTTATTGGGAGCTACACCCAGGCCTGTGCAAGCTCCTGCCGCAGTAGTGGTGGAGGAGGTTACAAATGGATAGGTGCCAAAATCAACATCGAGCAATGATCCTTGTGCTCCTTCAGCCAAAATCTTTTTTCCGGCATCTTGCGCATTGTGCAGATAGTTTTCACTGTCAACTATTTGGCATTTTTTCAAGGTTTCAATGGATTCAAAAAACTGAGCTTCCAATTCATTGAGATCATATTCCAAATCCACATTGTGGAAATCCAACATTTTAATATGTTTCTGAATCAATGTTCGATAGCGATCTTTCCAACTCTTGGTCAAAATATCTCCCACGCGCATTCCGTTTCTTCCAGTTTTGTCCATATATGTTGGACCGATACCTTTGAGGGTCGAGCCTATTTTGGCTTTTCCCTTAGAGGCTTCTGACGCAGCATCGAGTAATCGGTGGGTGGGAAGAATGAGATGAGCTTTTTTGGAGATCAATAGCTTTGTCGAAAAATCTATATCGTAGGGAGCCAAATTCTCTAATTCTTTTTTGAAAATCACCGGATCGATAACCACTCCATTTCCAATCAGATTGATGGCACTGGGATGGAATATCCCCGAGCGTATGGTGTGCAAAACG
>JAACDY010000210.1 GCA_009936675.1 Bacteroidota bacterium | reverse complement strand
ATTAGTATGTAAATCAAAAAGGAACTATAGGAAAAATACATAAAATCCGTAAGTTCTGGTGTGATGAATGATTCCAAATAAATGGCGGGTTGAAAACCCAACAGGTATTCATCCCAAGCGATCAAACTGGCATCGACATCATTGGGGTTGACCAAATGAACCATATCGTGCATGTTGGTGTAGATGGAAATACAAAAGGCAAAAGGCAGGGTTTCGCGCAGGAATTCAAGAAAAACTTTGACCCAGCGTCCTATTTTGGATTTCAATAATATCTTTAAATCCTTGAGTTTGATGATGCCTAGAAAAAGAAAAAAAACCAGTCCCGTGATTAAAAAACGATCAACATTGGACTCTCTAAATCCTTCTTTGTCATAATAAATGACCATGAAAAAAAGCATTGGTACTAGTAACACCAAGGCTAGAAATTCTTCCAAGCGTAGTTTGAAAAGAAACTTAAATCGAGTAGCTGTCATTTTAAAATAACGATGATTAGTCAATCTGTTTTTTTAAAAATAAACTAGCTGACGGAGTTTTGTTTTTTAATCAAATTCAAAGCAGAACCTTCCTTGTACCACTCGATTTGTTGAGCGTTGTAGGTGTGGTTGGCCGAGATGGTGTCTTTAGAGCCGTCTGTGTGTTCCACCTCAATGGTGATGGCTTTTCCAGGGGCAAATGACGCCAAATCTATGAAGTTGAAAACATCGTCTTCCTGAATCAGATCGTAGTCGTTTTCATTGGCAAAGGTGATGCCTAGCATGCCTTGCTTTTTTAGGTTGGTTTCGTGGATTCTGGCAAAAGATTTTACTAATACCACTTTGACGCCTAAATGACGAGGCTCCATAGCCGCATGTTCACGGGAGGATCCTTCTCCATAGTTATGATCTCCCACGACTATAGTAGGAATTCCTTCGGCTTTATAAGCTCTTTGTACATCAGGTACACCTCCATATTCTCCAGTCAGTTGGTTTTTGACAAAATTGGTTTTTTCATTGAAGGCATTGACGGCTCCGATAAAACAGTTGTTGGAGATGTTGTCCAAATGTCCGCGATATCTCAACCAAGGCCCTGCCATAGAGATGTGATCAGTGGTACATTTTCCAAAGGCTTTTAGAAGCAATTTGGCATTCATGAGGTTTTGCCCATCCCATGGATTAAAGGGGGTGAGCAGTTGTAGTCTTTCGGAATCCTCTTTGACCACTACATTGACGGCCGAGCCATCAGCTTCGGGAGCAAGGTATCCGTTGTCCTCTACATCGAATCCTTTGGGGGGGAGTTCTATGCCTTGGGGCGCATCGAGCATGACGGATTCACCTTCTTCGTTGAGCAAGCTATCGGTCATGGGGTTGAAATCGAGTCTTCCTGATATGGCAACTGCTGCGACCATTTCTGGAGATGCTACAAAAGCGTGGGTGTTGGGATTTCCATCAGCGCGTTTGGAGAAATTTCGGTTAAAGGAATGTATGATGGAATTCTTTTCTGCCTTGTCTGCACCCGCTCTGTCCCATTGACCAATACACGGTCCGCAGGCGTTGGTAAATATTTTGGCGTTGAGATCTTCAAAAATATTCAATAATCCATCCCTTTCGGCAGTGAATCGCACTTGTTCCGAGCCAGGGTTGATCCCAAACTCAGCTTTGGTTACTAATTTTTTATCCACAGCTTGCTGGGCAATACTTGCAGCTCTTGACAAATCTTCATATGAAGAGTTGGTACAGGAGCCAATCAGTCCCCATTCTACTTTCAATGGCCATTCGCCTTCGATTGCTCTTTCACTCATTTGATCCACTGGAGTTGCCAAATCGGGGGTGAATGGGCCGTTGATGTGTGGCATCAAGGTGTCCAAATTGATTTCGATGACTTGATCGAAATATTTTTCAGGTTCCGCATAGACTTCGGGGTCTGCGGTAAGGTGTTCTTTTACTTGATTGGCCGCATCAGCCACATCGTCTCTTCCGGTGGCTCTCAGATACCTTTCCATGGAGGTATCATATCCAAAAGTGGAAGTGGTGGCACCTACTTCGGCACCCATATTACAAATGGTTCCTTTTCCAGTACATGACATGGACTCTGCTCCAGGGCCAAAATATTCTATGATGGCTCCGGTTCCTCCTTTTACGGTTAGGATACCAGCTACTTTAAGGATAACATCCTTGGGGGCAGTCCAGCCATTGAGTTTCCCAGTCAATTTTACACCGATCATTTTTGGGAATTTTAGTTCCCATGGCATACCTGCCATTACATCCACAGCATCGGCACCTCCAACGCCTATAGCGACCATACCCAGTCCTCCTGCATTGACGGTATGGGAATCTGTCCCAATCATCATACCGCCTGGAAAGGCGTAGTTTTCCAAAACTACTTGGTGGATGATCCCAGCACCTGGTTTCCACAAACCGATGCCGTATTTGTTAGACACCGATTCAAGAAAATTGAAAACTTCTGCACTGGAACTATTGGCTGATTTTAAATCGGCAGCTGCGCCTTCTTTGGCTTGGATCAAGTGATCACAGTGAACGGTGGTGGGCACGGCAGCTTTTGTCTTACCCGCTTGCATGAATTGTAGCAAAGCCATCTGAGCAGTGGCATCTTGACAAGCAATTCGGTCGGGAGCAAAATTGACATAATCCTCTCCTCTTTTAA
Source organism: Bacteroidota bacterium (assembly GCA_009936675.1). Taxonomy (GTDB): domain Bacteria; phylum Bacteroidota; class Bacteroidia; order Flavobacteriales; family Flavobacteriaceae; genus UBA8316. The sequence continues at coordinate 230 of JAACDY010000210.1, read as the reverse complement.
AAGATTGACTTGGTTTTTTGTCCCACAAATGGGCGTAAAGAATTTTTTCACTCGAAGTGAGTGGACGGTTTAAAAGATTTTTTGCAAGAGTTATACGCTTCTCTAGTTGCGCATAATTGTCTTTAATCATCTCGATGTCAAAAGCCATGTGATTCTGATTTAATGGATGTAAAAGTACAAAATTAAGAGTGAAATCATTATGGACGCTGCTGCCTTTTTAAGTCGATATT
>JAACDY010000209.1 GCA_009936675.1 Bacteroidota bacterium | reverse complement strand
GGTTTACCTCTCCTTCCAAAAGCTCTGTTTGATCGTCAGGGTAATTAGTTAGAGTAAGTTTCACTGGATCCAAAACTCCCATTACTCGAGGAGCAGTTGCGTTAAGGTCTTCTCGTACAGAATGCTCTAAGAGAGAAAGATCAATTAAGTTTTCCCGTTTGGCTACCCCGGCAGCATCTACGAAGTTACGCAATGCTCTCGGCGTGTACCCTCTTCTTCTTAACCCAGCAATGGTGGGCATTCTAGGGTCATCCCAATCGGTTACATGGCCCTCTTGAATGAGTTCTAACAGTTTTCTTTTACTCGTAACGGTATAAGACAAATTCATCCGGGCAAACTCTCGCTGTTTGGGCCGCAATTTGTCTGCTGGGTTTATTGCATCCAAGAACCAGTCATATAAATCGCGGTGAGGCTTGAACTCTAAAGAACACAAGGAGTGTGAAACCTGCTCTATAAAATCCGACTGACCATGAGTCCAATCATACATGGGATAAATACACCAGTCATCACCTGTACGGTGGTGGGTTTTGTATAAAATGCGATACATCACCGGATCCCTCATCAACATATTGGAAGAGGCCATGTCAATTTTCGCACGCAGGACGTGTTCTCCTTCTTTACATTGACCCGCTTTCATTTGGGAAAACAGCTGTTGATTTTCTTCTATAGATCGATTCCGATACGGACTATTTTTCCCTGGTGTTGTGGGGGTCCCTTTTTGGTCTGCAATGGTTTCTGAACTTTGTGAATCCACGTAGGCTTTTCCTTCTGCTATTAGTTTTTCCGCCCATTGGTACAGCTCTTCAAAATAATCTGAGGCATAACATTCCGAATCCCATTGATAGCCTAGCCATTGAATATTCTCTTTTATGGCATCCACAAATTGTTGCTCTTCTTTTGCGGGATTGGTGTCATCAAATCTGAGGTTGACGGGTGCGTTGTATCGTTCTCCCAAATTAAAATTTAAACAAATGGCTTTGACATGACCGATATGTAAATATCCGTTGGGTTCTGGGGGAAAGCGGAAACGCAGCTGGTCGCTTTGATACCCTTGAGCCAAGTCTTCCTCAATGATGTGTTCTATAAAATGCAACGGGCGCTCCATGGGTTTTTTTATTTGTGCCAAAGATAATGAATGCATTCAATGAATGGAAAGAACAAAACAGTCTTTATCTTTGCCGATGTTATGGGAAAAATTTATTTAAAAAATATTCGACTCTACGCCTTTCACGGCTGTATGGATGAGGAAGAAAAAATAGGTAGCGACTATGTGGTCAATCTTGTTGTGGACACAGATTTAAGTCGTTCTTCAAAAACAGATCAATTGGCAGATACCGTGGACTATGTTTCCTTGCATGCCATTGTAAAATCTGAGATGGAACAGCGGGCGAAACTTTTAGAACACGTTGCCGAACGTATCATCACAAAAATAATGGATGATTTTCCCACAGTGACTAAAGCCTCCGTAAAAGTCGCCAAACAAAATCCACCAATTGGTGGGAATGTAGAAGAGGTTGCAGTGCGAAGAGAACTGAAAAGAACTGAGTTGAATTTGGATTAATATTACTACTTTTACGCCATGGCATCGTGGCCGAGTGGCTAGGCAGAGCTCTGCAAAAGCTTGTACAGCGGTTCGAATCCGCTCGATGCCTCTCTTTTATTCTTCCATTAGAATTTTTGCTCCCAACTTCTTTTGAGTAATGCGTTTACTGGGGTTTCCAAAAACGCGCAGCACACCACCATACAACTCTGCATCAATCAATGCACTTGCGTAGATATAACTATAAGCTCCGCCATAGCTCTTTGTTTTGGTTTGTTGCGTGATAAGCTCTTCCGCTTCACACAAGCCACCACCTGTAATTAGAATCTCGTGGTTTGTCACCTTTCCTTTTAGAAATATTCTACCGCCTAAACTCGCTTTGGTGTCCAACCGTTCCGCCTGAATTTCGAGATTAATAACAGCGTTGGTCTTTGCTTCCAGAGAGAGGCTGGTTTGTTCAAGAGGGGTGCTAGCGGTTAGTTGACTTTCTTGATATACGTGAATTTGATCTAGTGGGCGGCTGTGATACAGTTTTATTTTTGTTTTTCCAGGAGTTAATAAACTTCCTCCTGAAATTCTGATTTTTAGAATACCTTCTTTTAACGATAAAACCACAAAATCTGAATTGTCGCCGTAAGCAATGACTTTATTGACATCAGATGATATTAATTCAACATCTAAGTTGGAATACACTTTTAGGCCTTGAAAAGGTCTTATTGCAAGGATTTTCTTTTCAGTGTCTTGAGCCCAGAGAGAAAGAGAAGCGAAAAAAAACAATAAGACGTATCGACGTATTTGCATAGTGTAAAATAACACAATTATTCTGCAGTTATAAAATCCAAAAAGCGTTTTTGAATGTTTACTTTTTTTACTTTGATTCGAAGTGGGTCCCCAAGTTGATAAACCGTATTGGTTTTTCTTCCAACAATCGAATGGTTCTGCATGTCATACTGGAAAAAATCATTTTTTAAATCCACCATTCGAATCATGCC
>JAACDY010000037.1 GCA_009936675.1 Bacteroidota bacterium | reverse complement strand
TGGATGGATTTTACCGCAAATGGAATTTGGATCTTCATCTTCATACCGTTTATGGAAATATGCGGGAAGATTATACCGTTCGAAAAATCAGCTTTTCTGCCGGTACTTACATTCAATACAAATTTTCAAAAACCTTTGCCCTCAATTCTGGTGTGGACTATTTCAACCTCAGCTATCAGTACAATCTCACTAAAAATCAATCCTACGATCAACTCACCTACCTCAGTTTTCCCTTGACCATTAGGGTGTTTCCCTCCAGAAAACTACATTTTGAGACCGGTTTGTTATACAACCGCCTGCAAAGAGCACAAAACACAGAAATCGTTGACCTAAAAAACCGAAGCTATGAATATCCATCAGGGGTCATCCAAAATGCTTTTGGTTGGGTTTTTGCAACCCAATACAATGTGTGGAAACGATTTGACGTCTCGCTGCAATACCGTTTTTTTAAAAAATCAACAAATTCTCTGAGCCTTCAAATGAACAACTTTGATGCCTTTCTTTTGGGCGTTCATGTTTTTGTGCTCAATCCCAAAAAAAAACCAAAATAGCCTAGGGATCAACGTAAATTCTAACAACACCTTTTTTTTCAGCCTCCACCTGCTCAACCATGATACTCTTGATTTTCTTAGATTTAATATTGCTGATACTGTCCGATGAGATCACTCGATCGTTCAAATAAAAATCCACATCATAGTACTTGTTGTTCTGTTTCCTAAACAATGTATTATTCATTTTTGTACTCGATGACAATACAGCAAAAGATTCCTGTGGGAGAATCCGGAGTTTATCCTTAAAAGTCGAATCGCTTACAACAGCTTCTGGAATGGTTACAGATGCTGAAATTTTGGGATGATCACTCTCTTAAATCTTAACGACCAAACAAGAAGTAAACAAAAAAATAAGACAGTTGTGTAGATTGTGGTTTACACAAGACATGGGTTTAGAGATCACTTTTCAAAAATTAAAAAAATCTTCCTACCGAAATGTTAAGGTAATAGTGTCTTGGGCTCAGCTGAAGTTTATTGTCACGAGAGATACTGTTCCACAGTGTCAAAAATCTCCACTTTTCGGTATGATAAGCAAAGCCCAACTCCAAACTATTTTTATAGGGAATGCTGGTCAATACAAAAGGGGCGTCGTTGTCAAACAAACTTCCAGAGATCATATAATCGTGAAAGCGATACGCTTGACGTGTTCCCATATAAAACCCATATCCTTTGTTTTGCGTCTCCAATGGATTTCCAAAAAATGCCAAGGCCTGAGAAGTCCCCCACAAAACCCCCAAACGCCCTCCGGTGGCGATGCGTTGGGTACCAAAATTTCCAAAAAACGCGTACAACAAGGCCAATCGCTTGCCCAATGGCAATCGCTTTCTCATCATCATATTAAAATTGAGGTGAAACCTTTGTGGCAAAGCCCTTTCCCAAGCCACATCTCGCAAACCCAAAACCTTGTCGTGATAGAGGTTTTGTAAATATGGTGCCAATGAAGCCTTACCGGTCATTCCCGCCTTTAGCGATACTCCCCAGGCCGAAAGGGCACTCTTGTACCACTCAAAAGATCGTTCCAGAAACAACCATCCCCCATAGGGATAATCTAATATTTGGATATCGTGGGTGTATCTATTTTTGGGGGTATAAATCTCATGACCCAAAGTCCAATGTGTGTATTTTTTTGGGTAGTCCTCTATTTGATCTCCAGGTTTCAATTTTCCAAAACTGACAAAAATTCCACTAGAATAATAGCGATCCGTTTCAAAATAGAGGTCATTATCTAGACTGAAATTGGCATATTGCTGACCAAATGAACCAAGTGTGAACAACAGTGCAACAGTCAATAAAGGCAAAAAAGAAAGCTTCATTTGTCCAGTAATATCGGGATTTAATGATCATTTATGAAATTAGCTGTCAAAAAATCATTTCCATTTGAAGAGAACTCCCCAAAACAAAATAGATTGGCTATTTTTGAAAATCGATGGAAGGAAACGTTCACTTAGAAAAAAAAAATAGAATCGGGAGGATCAGGTTTTACCATCCCAAGGGAAACAGCCTACCCTCTTCCCTATTACAAAAACTGGTCACGGCCTTTAAAACGGCCGAAATGGATCCCGATATTGGGGTAATCATTTTGGAAAGCGAGGGAAATGCCTTTTGTGCTGGTGCTTCGCTGAGTGAGCTAAAAACGGTCAAAACCCTAGAGGAAGGCACTGCCTTTTTTATGGGCTTTGCCGATTTACTCAATACCATTAGAAAAATGTCAAAATTTGTTTTGGCCAGCGTCCACGGCGAAGTAGTAGGAGGCGGTGTTGGACTGGTTTCTGCTTGTGACTATGCCTTTGCTACCGATACTGCTTCCCTCAAACTCTCCGAGCTTTCCATCGGCTTGGGCCCCTATGTGATCGAACCCGCTGTAAGTCGGAAAATAGGGAGCACCGCTTTTGCCCAATTGTCCTTGGACAGTGCCCAGTGGAAAAGTGCCCAGTGGGGACTCCAAAAAGGGCTTTATGCAGAATGTGTAGGAGGTCGAGAAGCACTGGATCGAACCCTAAACGAAAAAGCAGAAAGATGGGCAAACTATGCCCCCGAAGCCTGTAAGGAGTTACGTAAACTACATTGGAAAGACACCCAAAACTGGGAAAGTCTTTTGCCTGAAAATGCCAAAATTACCGCTCATTTGGCCCTGTCGGATTTTACACAAAACAAAATCAAATCACTCTAAAAATGGATAAGAACGTTCGTGTCACCAAACAGTTTAAATTTGAAACCGGACATGCACTCTATGGCTACGACGGACTCTGCAAAAATGTTCACGGTCACAGTTATCAACTGGACGTAACCGTCATCGGCCAACCCATTGCAGATTCCAAACACGTCAAAAACGGAATGGTCATCGATTTTGGAGACCTTAAATCCATTGTCAATCAAGAAATTGTCCATCCGTTTGACCACGCCACGGTGCTCAATACCAACTCCCCTCACAAAGAAATCGCCGACGAAATGGAAAGTAGGGGCCACAAAATACTAAGAGTTGGCTACCAACCCACCAGCGAAATGATGATTTTAGACTTTGTAGTAAAACTTCAGTCAAGGTTGCCTAAACATTTGAAATTGTATTCTTTAAAACTTCGAGAAACGGCAACTGCTTTTGCCGAATGGTATGCCGATGATCAGTAAGTGTCGCTCCATTTTTTGTTGATCTGTCAGATCCATTCCTCGGCTAAACATTATTCTAGATTTAAAGCCCCCTGAAACGTCTTTATTTCGTTCTGGAAAATCGGGCGATCAAAAGCCCAACTGATCCAAATTGGCTTTGGGTTTGGCCGGTACCGTAGGGTCGGCATCGTTGTCATATTCTTCGCAGTCCAAAACAATACTCACTTGTTCGGGCG
>JAACDY010000208.1 GCA_009936675.1 Bacteroidota bacterium | reverse complement strand
ATTGGGGTCTGTTCTTCGAGCCAAGATATGTTCTTCTTTGACGTAATATTTTAGAAACAAAAGACTGTCATCGTGCGCAATTCTAAATTGGACTTCAGGCTGGTAGGGAAACTCCTTCCATTCCAACCAATTTACTTTATTGAGTGGGGCATTTTTTTCTAGAATAGTCGAGACGTTGTCAAAACTCAGGGAGTCTTTGATGGAAATTTTTGGAACGTCAAGACTTTGGGCTTTCGTTTTCATATCAGAACAACTCCATAATGATATTAATATAGTGAAGCTAATTAATTTAAGTTTGTTCATGCTTTAAATTTAAATTAATTAATTTACAAATTGAAATTTATGTTTATGAAAACTTCAAGGTTATTAAAACTTGCTATATTATTGTTATTTTTCGTGTCGTGCGACAAAAGGGAAATCCTATATCAATCACAGGATTTGGTCTTTGTAGGGGAATTTACCTCAGGACTTGAGGGGCCCGCGGTTGACCGAGAGGGGAATCTTTATTTTGTCAATCCCGTTCACAGCGGTTCTGTGGGCAAGGTTGATACTCAGGGAAATTTTAGTTTATTTATTGAGCATTTGCCCGAGGGAAGCACTGCCAATGGAATCCGTTTTGGTAAAGACCAGAGTATGTTCTTGGCAGACTATACAGGGCATAATGTCTTGAAAGTGAACATTCAAACCAAAGCTGTGAGCGTTTATGCGCACGATTCATTACTGAATCAGCCGAATGATTTGGCGATATGTGCTAACGGTAGGATGTTTGCCTCAGATCCCAATTGGAAACAAAGTACGGGTCAATTATGGAAGGTGGAAAACAATCAATTTCATCTTTTGGCAAATGATATGGGAACCACCAATGGGGTAGAGGTTAGTCCTGATGAAAAGACACTTTATGTCAATGAAAGTGTTCAAAGGAGTGTTTGGGCCTTCGACCTTGATGCTGAGGGAAATATTTCTAACAAAAGGTTGTTCCATCAATTTGAGGATTTTGGAATGGATGGTATGCGTTGTGATGTAGATGGAAATTTGTATGTCACCCGACACGGAAAAGGCACTGTGGCAAAATTATCTCCTGATGGAGCATTACTATTGGAGGTTCAGATGAAAGGCAAAAAGCCTTCAAATATTGCTTTTGGGGGCAAAGATGGGAAGACAGCCTATGTTACGCTTCAAGACAGAGGCTTTATTGAAACTTTTAGGGTCGAAAAAGCGGGCAGATCATTTGTAAAGTAAACTTTAATCGATTATGCACCTCAGCGGATTAGACTTCGCCATTATCATTGCCTATTTCTTGATTGTCCTTGGGGTAGGTTTGTGGATTTCTAAACTGGCGAGAAACAATCTGGATCAATATTTTCTGGGAGGAAATAAAATCAAATGGTATTTATTGGGTTTGTCCAATGCCTCTGGAATGTTCGACATCTCTGGTGTTATGTGGACGGTTACCCTTTTGTTTGTATATGGCTTAAAGAGTGCTTGGATTCCTTGGTTGTGGCCCGTGTGGAATCAGGTTTTTGTGATGATATTTTTGGCAGTATGGATCAGACGCTCCAACGTCATGACTGGAGCTTCTTGGATTCTTACCCGCTTTAGTGGGAGGGGAGGTACATTGTCAAAAAATATCATCATTGTTTTTGCAGTCATCGGAGCCATTGGGTTTATTGCCTATTTTTTTGAGGGTATCGGCAAATTTTGTGCTGCGATACTTCCATGGGATCTCAGCTTGAATCATTCGTTACTTTCAATCAGCTCTGAAAACGTATATGCCCTTATCATCGTCGGGATCACCACTTTATACACCCTCAGGGGGGGAATGATGAGTGTGGTAGCAACCGAGGTATTTCAATATCTCATTATGACCGTTTCCAGTATTGCCATTGCGGTAATTGCTTTCAATGCCGTGAGTCATGAACAGATCATGCAAGGGGTACCCCAAGGTTGGGAAGAGCTATTTTTTGGTTGGAAGATGGAATTGGATTGGTCGGGAATACTTCCTCAACTGAATGAAAAAATAGCCGCAGATGGGTTTGAGTGGATTGGTCCTTTGTTTATGATGATGTTGTTCAAGGGCTTTTTTTCCAGTCTGGCAGGCCCTGTTCCAGGCTATGATATGCAACGATTGCTCTCTAGCCGAACACCATTGGAGGCTGCCAAAATGAGTGGTTTTACCATTGCGGTTTTGTTCTCCCCTCGTTATCTGATGATTGCTGCTTTTGCCGTTTTGGCCGTTGTTTTTCTCACGCCCGAAATGGCTTCCAACCCTCAGGTTGATTTTGAAACCATCTTGCCTACAGCCATTGCAGAGTTTCTTCCTTCAGGACTCAAAGGTTTGTTGTTGGCAGGGCTTATGGCGGCTTTTATGGGGACTTTTGCAGCCGTAATCAATGCTGCACCCGCATACATTGCCAATGACCTTCTAAAAAACAGCTTATTGCCCGGAAAGTCCGAAAGAACTTATGTCCGTTACGGCTATTTATCCTCCTTTCTATTGGTCTTGATCGGAGTATTTTTTGGTTTTTTTGCCGCTTCTCTCAATGCTATTACTTTGTGGATTACAGCTTCTTTGTATGGAGGTTATACCGCTGCCAATGTGCTGAAGTGGGTATGGTGGCGCTTCAACGGTTACGGTTATTTTTGGGGTATGCTGGCAGGACTTTTGGCCTCTACCGCCAAGCTTATATTTTTTGGAGACTGGATTGACATTTACTTTTTTCCCATCATTTTTGTCATTTCAATAGCTGGCTGTTTACTCGGTTCCTACCTTTCACCACCAGATGATATCAAAGTGCTTAAAAATTTTTATAAGAGTGTAAGACCTTGGGGTTTTTGGAAACCCGTTTTATTGGAAGTCCAAAAAGATGATCCCGCTTTTTTACCCAATCGGATGTTTGGGAGAGATATGTTTAATGTAGTGATTGGAATCGTATGGCAAATGGCCTTGGTGGTTTGGCCGATCTTTTTGATGATCAAAATGTGGGATGCTTTGGCTCTATCTCTTGGAGTGGTTGCGATTACCTCTTTGATTTTAAAGTATTTTTGGTATGACCCTTTAAAAAAAGAAGAAATTTAATATGACCAATAAAGTTTTGATCAAAGGTACTTTTTTGGATGAAATCAGTCATGACATTCCCCATCATAACTGGGGTGAAAAAGAATGGTCTATAGATTTCAAACACATGAAATCTGCAGGGATTGACAAAGTGATTTTGATCCGTTGTGGTTATAAAAACTGGATTACCTACCCCTCTAAGGTTTTGACCACAGAGGAAAAGGCGATTCCTCCCTACACTGATCTTGTGTCCATGTTCCTGCGGTTGAGCGAAGAGAACGATATGGATTTTTATTTTGGCTTGTATGATGCCGGAAAATATTGGACTACGGGAGCTTATGAAAAGGAGGTAAGGCTCAACTGCAAAGTCATCGATGAGGTATGGGAGTTTTATGGAAAGAGCAAGGCTTTTAAAGGGTGGTATTTGTCTCAAGAATGTAATAAAAACATTGGAGGAATCGTTGATTTATACGCTGGGTTGGGTCAGTATTGTAAGCAGGTTTCTGGGGGGCTTCCCGTACTGATTTCTCCCTATATTGACGGGGTTAAAAATCTCTCGCAATACACCAATCAAAGCCGTGGGGAAAAATCCATAAGTTTGGATGAACATTTCAAAACATGGGAGTCTATTTTTAAGGGAATCCAAAAAAGTGTCGATATAGTGGCCTTTCAAGATGGTCATGTGGATTACGACCAATTGGAAGATTTTATCAAGGTAAACAAATCACTGGCGGATCAAAATCAAATTACCTCTTGGATCAATTCAGAGACTTTTGATCGGGATATGCCCATCAAGTTTTTACCCATCAAATGGGACAAGTTGAGATATAAACTAGAGACGGCTGGTCGGGAGGGAATTTCGGAGGCCATCACTTTTGAATTTTCTCATTTTATGAGTCCACAATCGGCCTATTTGCAAGCGGGCCATCTCTCTCTCCGTTATATGGAATATTTAAACGAAAAAAAAATGAAACATAAGGCTCTTGCAAATTTGTATTTCAAGGAGTTGACCCAAGAGGTCATTCCGTTTTGGGAGAAATACAGTATTGACCAAGAGTATGGAGGGTTTTTTAGCTGTATTGATGCTGAACATAAGGTTTTTGATACCGATAAATTCGTTTGGT
>JAACDY010000036.1 GCA_009936675.1 Bacteroidota bacterium | reverse complement strand
GGTCTAGAAAAAAAAAGATCATGGTTAAAAATGGCCCAGTCTGGATCCGATTTTCTGGAAAAAAATGGGCACGATGGGTCGTTCCATTGGTTTTTCTCCTTACAAAGGGATGGACAGCCTTTGGTGGTTCCCTACAATATTTTTTCTTACACTTTTGCATGTATGGCCATGGGGAAAATGCATCGCATTACGGGAGAGGAAAAATACAAAACTGCAGTTGAGCAGACGTTGAAAAAAATTACAGAAAGGTCAGATCAACCCAAAGGGAGATGGGATAAGTTATACCCCAATACACGGGGGTTGAAAAACTTTGCCTTGCCCATGATTCTTTGCAACCTATACAATGAACTGGGAGACTTGGTTGGAGCGGATGAAAAAGAGCTACGCATGCAGGATTGTGTCAACGAAATATTTGATCTTTTTTGGAATGAGGAAAGAGGGGTAATATTGGAAAATGTTTCTCCAGATGGGGCTTTTTCAGATACTTTCGACGGGCGCTTGGTCAATCCAGGACACGGCTTGGAGGCCATGTGGTTCATAATGGATTTGGGGGTTCAATTGAATCGAAAGGACTGGATTGATAGGGCAGTGAAGATGGCTTTGTCTATCGTCAAAAAGGGTTGGGACGAAGAACATGAAGGAATCTTTTATTTTCTAGATGCCGATGGACATCCCCCGCAGCAATTAGAATGGGATCAAAAGCTGTGGTGGGTTCATTTGGAAGCCATGATTTGTTTCCTAAAAGGCTACCAATTGACAAGTTCCAAAGCCTGCTGGGAATGGTTTGAAAAAATTCATCAATACACTTGGAGCCATTTCAGAGACCCCAAAAGAGGAGGAGAATGGTTTGGATATTTGAATCGATCTGGGGAGGTTTTACTTCACTTGAAAGGAGGGAAATGGAAAGGTTGTTTTCACGTTCCTCGGGCCCTGTATCAACTGTATGATATTTCCAAAAAATTATAAGATATGAACAGGATTTTAAACTTTTTTTTGGCCATTGTTTTAGTTTTATTGTGCTCCTGTGATAAAGTCGAGTTGGAGACCGATGTTTTGGTCATTGGAGGAAGTACCAGTGGGGTTGCGGCCGCAATTTCTTCAGCACGACAAGGAGCAGAGACGACCTTGTTGGAAGAAGGGCCATGGTTGGGGGGAATGCTTACTGCTGCTGGTGTCAGTGCAGTGGACGGTAATACCAAATTACCTTCGGGTATTTGGGGGGAATTCCGCGACAGTTTGATCTACCGCTATGGCAGTAAAAAGGCTTTACAAACCGGTTGGGTGAGCAATCATCTTTTTGAACCTTCTGTTGGAAATCAAATCTTCCAAAACATGGTCAAAAATGAATCCTTAATTACCCCTTATTTTGGAGCAAGGGTAACCCACATTGAAAAAAGAGATAAGGGTTGGAAAATTGAGGTGAGTGCCCTTGAAAAAAAGTTTATACTCCACGCTAAGATTGTAATCGACGCTACCGAATTAGGAGACATCGCAGCCCAAGTGGGGGTGCCATACGATGTGGGAATGGACAGTAGAGTAACACATGGCGAGGACATTGCTCCAGAGGCGGAAAATGATGTCATTCAGGATTTGACTTATGTGATGATTTTAGAGGATTACGGCAGAGACATGACCATTGAGAAACCTGAGGCTTATGATCCAGAGCTCTTTTATTGTAGCAGTCAAAGTGACAATTGCCAAAAGGAATCCATGATCAGAACCCTATGGCCCAGGGACAGTTTGTTGTCCTACGGTCGTTTGCCCAATGGTAAAGTGATGATCAATTGGCCGATTAATGGCAATGATTATTATGTCAATGCGGTGGAGCAAACTGAGGAAGAGCGAACCAAATCCTTTGAAAAAGCCAAATTGAAATCCTTACAGTTTTTGTATTATCTGCAAACGGAATTGGGTTTTAATACCTACGGTCTCTCCAAAGGGATCTTTCCAACTGCAGATGACTTTCCTCTGATTCCCTACCACCGGGAGTCCAGAAGAATCAGAGGGTACACTACATTAACAGTCAATCACATAGCCCAACCTTATGAACAGTCACAGCCCCTCTATCGAACGGGCATTGCTGTTGGCGATTATCCTGTTGACCATCATCATGCCAGCCATCCCAACGCAGCCCAATTGCCGGAACTTCATTTTTATCCTGTTCCCTCCTACAGTGTACCGATGGGATGTTTACTTCCTGAAAACACGGACAATTTTATAGTGGCTGAAAAGTCCATTTCTGTAACCAATATTGCCAATGGCACCACCCGTTTGCAACCCGTTGTTTTGCAAATAGGACAGGCGGCAGGAGTAATGGCAGCCTTGAGTATTCAGGAAGATATTCCCCCTGCTAAATTAGAAGTCAGGAAAGTGCAAAGTCAACTATTAGAAGCTGGAGGATACCTTTTACCTTATCTAGACGTCCCCAAGGATCATCCCCGTTTTAAAGTCTATCAGCGTATAGGAGCAACTGGAATTTTGAAAGGGACGGGAATGAATGTAGGTTGGGAAAATCAAACATGGTTTTTTCCTGATAAGGAACTGAGCCAGTCGGATCTGGATCACGCCCTTTCAGTAATGTTGGCATTCGACAACATATCACCCCCTGCATCACTCAGAAACCATGATATACTGCTTTGGTTCATCAAATTACCATCCTCAATTTCGTCGAATAAGCCAGAGCCAGATTGGATTAAAAACACAAAATCTCTAAGTGAGTTTTTAGGGGTTGAGATTGCACCAATGGCCAATATCAGTCGTGGAAACTTCGCTCTCCTTTTGGATGTGATGATTGATCCTTTCAACCGTCAGCCCATTGATCTTTATGGTAAATATATTTTGGATCAATGATATGATTTCCTCTGCTATTATTGCTATGCTTTTTCGATTTTTTATAAAATCAGAAAATCATTGAGATTCATTCCATAGACCTGTTGATGATTTACTATTTTTACGTTACAACTCAATTCCATGAATAAAAACCAACAAAGGAGAAAAGCTTTAGTTTATCACGCCAAGCCCAAACCAGGTAAAACCGAAGTTATTCCCACTAAAAGTTATCGAACCCAAAGAGACCTTGCGCTAGCCTATTCTCCGGGGGTGGCGATTCCTTGTCAAGAAATTGAAAAAAAGCCAGATGATGTTTACAAATACACCAACAAAGGCAATTTGGTAGCTGTCATCTCCAATGGAACTGCCGTTTTGGGGTTGGGAGACATTGGCCCAGAAGCTTCAAAACCTGTGATGGAGGGAAAGGCACTGCTGTTTAAAATTTTTGCAGATATCGATGTTTTTGATATTGAGGTCAACGAAAAAGACCCCGAAAAATTCATAGAAACCGTAAAAGCCATTGCACCTACTTTTGGCGGAATTAATTTAGAGGACATCAAAGCTCCTGAAGCTTTTCAAATTGAAAACAGACTCAAGGAGGAGCTTGACATACCTTTAATGCACGACGATCAGCATGGTACCGCCATCATCTCTTGTGCGGCATTGATCAACGCCTTAGAATTGTCCCACAAAAAGATAGATGAGGTTAAAATTGTCATCTCTGGTGCAGGTGCAGCCGCCATCTCTTGTACTCGTCTTTACCAATCTTTTGGAGTCAAAAGAGAAAATATTGTCATGTTGGATAGCAAGGGAGTCATCAGGAAATCCCGTCCCCAACTGAGCAGCCAGAAAGCAGAATTTGCTACAGATCGAGAAATTGACACCTTGGCCGAGGCCATGACAGGAGCCGACGTTTTTATCGGTTTGTCTCAACCCAATATTTTGGACGAGAAGATGTTGTTGTCTATGGCCAAAAACCCTATCGTTTTTGCCATGGCCAATCCCACTCCCGAAATCGATTACGATTTGGCCTGTAGAACCCGTGAAGATATTATTATGGCCACGGGTAGATCAGATCACCCCAATCAGGTGAATAATGTTTTGGGATTCCCTTTTATTTTTAGAGGTGCACTTGATGTAAGGGCTACCAAAATTAATGAATCGATGAAAATGGCTGCAGTAGAGGCATTGGCAAAATTGGCCAAGCAATCTGTCCCAGAGCAGGTCAATATTGCCTATGAGGAAACCAAGCTCAATTTTGGTAAAGACTACATCATCCCCAAACCTTTTGATCCTCGCTTGATTGTTGAGGTACCCGTTGCGGTGGCCAAAGCAGCCATTGTCTCTGGAGTTGCTAAAGAACCCATTGAAGATTGGAAGCGATACGAGTCGGAGCTGGCCGAACGATTGGGAGGACATCAAAAAATTCTCAGAATGATACACGACAGGGCCAAATCTGAGCCCAAGTCCATCGTTTTTGCTGAGGCCGACCAGTTGGATGTGATCAAAGCAGCACAAATCATTCACGAAGAAAGAATTGGAATCCCCATTTTGTTGGGCAATAAAGAAATCATTCAAAATCTGATGGAGTCCATTGACTTTGAAGGAGATGTAAAAATTATCGACCCCAAAACAGAGGAAAATATCGAGAGCCGCGAGCGTTATGCCAAAGCCTTTTGGGAAACACAGAAAAGAAGAGGTAAAACCCTCTACGAATGCGATAGTTTACTTAAAGAACGGAATTATTACGCCGCCATGATGGTCAGAGAAGGAGATGCTGACACCATGCTCTCAGGTTTTTCTAGAAAATATCCCGCAGTGGTAAAACCCATTTTGGAGGTCATGGGCAAGGCCAAAGGGGTGGATCGAGTAGCCGCCACCAATTTGATGCTTACCAAAAGAGGAATGCTTTTCCTGTCGGATACCTCTATCAATGTAGATCCCACTCCCAAAGAATTGGCCAAAATAGCCCATATGACTTCCCAAACGGTCAAAATGTTTGGGGCGGAGCCTGTGGTTGCCCTTTTGTCCTACAATAACTTTGGATCTTCTCCTTTTCCTCAGGCCCAAAAAGTATCCCAAGCCGTTAGCTACTTGCACCGTATGTTCCCCGATCTGGTGGCCGATGGCCCTGTTCAATCTGACTTTGCACTAAACAATGAAATGTTAGGAGAGCGCTTTCCCTTTTCTGCTCTCCACAACAGAAATGTTAATACCTTAATTTTCCCCAATTTGGATGCCGCAAATATTACCTACAAAATCATTAAGGAATTGGACAATACCTTGTCCATTGGACCCATTTTGATGGGGCTTCAACAGTCTGCACACATCCTTCAATTGGGTGCCTCGGTGGATGAAATCGTCAATATGGCGGCCATTGCTGGGATAGACGCGCAAGAAAAATTGAAATTGAAAGCAAAAAAATGATAACACAAATTAAAGGTAAGCTCGTCGAAAAAAATCCAACCCAAGTGGTGGTGGACTGTAATGGTATTGGCTATGAGATCAATATTTCACTCTACACTTTTTCCAGTCTTTCGTCTGATGAAAATATCAAGCTATTTACCCACCTCCAAGTCAGAGAGGATGCTCATATTTTGTATGGTTTTTTTACGGTTTTGGAAAGAGCCGTTTTCAGACTTTTAATTTCTGTATCTGGTATAGGAACCAGTACTGCAAGAACGATGCTATCTTCTCTGACTCCTGTCGAAATCCAGCAGGCCATTGCAACCGAGGATGTTCCTACCATACAGGGAGTTAAGGGGATTGGATTGAAGACGGCACAGCGGGTAATCATTGAACTTAAAGACAAAATCAAAAGCTTGCAAGGAACAGGTGAAATTCCTGTTTTCAAAAGCAATACAATCAAAGAAGAAACGTTATCAGCATTAGAGGTTCTTGGCTATTCAAGAAAAGCCTCTGAAAAAGTTGTTGATAAACTCATTCAAGGCGACCCTGATAGTTCGGTCGAGGAATTGATTAAATCCGCCTTGAATAAACTTTAAATCTCTTTGGTCTATAAAAAAAGGAACAAAAATTTAAGTTTAAATTACTTTCTTCTCGCCCTACTATTGATGTGTGGCTTTTCGCTATGGGGTCAGGTGGAGAGCAGCTACGACTTATCCAAATCCAAGCTTACTCAATCGAGCGCTATCAGCTCAAAATACACCTACGACCCCCAAACGGGGATGTATCACTACACCGAAACCATCGACGGTTACCCCATCAATATCCCTTTAGTGATATCGCCTAAAGAATTTCAAGCCATGGTATTGGCTGAACAGATGAAAGGGTATTTTCAAGGTAAAATAGCTGCCCTAACGGGAAATGCCGAAAATCTATCAGAAACCCAAAAAAATCTCCTTCCAGAGGTATATGTCAACAGTAAATTTTTCCAGTCTATTTTTGGAAGTAATGTGATTGATATTGTTCCCCAGGGTTCGGTTGGAATAGACTTGGGTGTCCGATACCAAAAAAATGACAATCCAGCGGCATCGCCCCGGAACCGTCGAAGCTTTGGTTTTGATTTTGACCAGAGGATCAGTTTGAGTTTGTTGGGTAAAATTGGAGACCGCCTTCAAATTACTGCCAACTATGATACAGAGTCAACTTTTGACTTTCAAAATTTGGTGAAAATTGAATTTAACTCACTCCGATTGGCAGAAATTTCTGACATCATTCCTGAGTCAGTCAATACAGAGGGTGAAATGACCAATTCTAGAACGGATAACCTTTTGTCTAGTGCCAAAAACATTACCGGAAAAGCAGCGGGGATACAACAGAAAATAGGAGATTATCAGAGTACATACGACGAAGCCAGACAAAAAATACTCAACCTTAAGTCAAAGGCAGATGCTCTTTCCAGCCAGAATTTGATGGGCTATGGTAATAATGTAACGGATTATCTCAACGGGAAGGTTACGGAGGATGCCATTTTACAAAACATCAGTATCGGAAACATCAGTATGCCTCTGAACAGTAACCTCATACAAGGGGCGCAAAGTCTCTTCGGGGTAAGAACCGATCTTAAATTTGGAAAAACCACTATTTCGGCTGTTTTTTCTGAGCAGCGATCACAATCACAGAATGTAGTTGCTCAAGGAGGAGGAACGTTGCAGGAGTTCAATGTTTTTGCCCTAGACTATGAAGAAGACCGTCACTATTTCTTGGCACAATATTTTAGAGATCATTACGACCAATCTCTCCAAAACTACCCCTACATCAATTCCCCAGTTCAGATCACCCGTGTTGAAGTTTGGATTACTAACAGAGGGTCACAAACCAGAAACATCCGTAACATTGTTGGATTTCAAGACTTAGGAGAACGTGATCCGAGCAAAACCAACCTCGATGACAATATCACTAACTTTTTTAACGTAAGTGGTTTTTCAAGCCCTCCTTCTAATGACAACAACCGGTTGAACCCTGAGGCCATTGGCAGGGGAGGAATCTTAAATAAAGAAATTCGCGATATTGCTTCGGTTTCCCGTTCATTTGGCGCCTACAACAATGTAGTCAATGAGGGGTTTGATTATGCTGTTTTGGAAAGTGCCAGAAAACTCAACCAAAGTGAATACAAGCTTCACCCCCAATTGGGTTATATTTCTCTTAATCAACGCTTGAGTAATGATGAGGTTTTGGCCGTGGCCTATCAATATACTTTCAGGGGAAAAGTCTATCAAGTAGGTGAATTTGCCAATGGAAGTGTGGAAACCACCGCTGTCACCTCCAATCCTACTGAGGAAAACCAAAGTATTGTAAGTAACAATTTGGTGGTAAAACTCCTCAAAAGTAACATTACGGATGTACGTCAACCCATTTGGGATTTGATGATGAAAAACATATACAATACCGGAGCTTTTCAGCTTGCTGAGGAAAATTTTAGGCTCAATATCCTCTATTCTGATCCATCGCCTATCAACTATTTGACCCCTGTTGACAAATCCATTTGGCCAGAGCAAATGGACAACAGAGTCCTTTTGAACACGTTCAATTTAGACCAACTTAACTTTTATCAAGACCCACAACCCGAAGGAGATGGATTCTTTGATTATATTCCAGGGATTACCATCGAAGCCCAATACGGGAGAATTATTTTTCCCAATGTAGAGCCTTTTGGTGAATACCTTTTTGAGCTACTGGACGATCCCAACTCACAAAGAGAGCAATATAAAAACATTGAAACCTACAACGCCAACCAAAAAAGGTATGTTTTCAATGAAATGTATCACAAAACCAAGGCTGCTGCTTTGGAAACAACCGAAAAAAATAAATTTCAGCTCAAAGGACGCTATAAATCAGAAGGGGGAGATGGCATTCCCATTGGAGCATTCAATGTGCCTAGGGGTTCGGTAAAGGTCACAGCGGGAGGAAGGGTGTTGCGAGAAGGTATTGACTACACTGTTAATTATGCCATTGGTAGGGTCAAAATTTTAGACCCCGCTTTGCAAGCTTCCAACGTACCCATTAACATCTCTGTTGAAAATAACTCCTTTTTCAACCAACAGAACAAAAGATTCTCTGGAGTCAATGTCGTTCACGAAGTCAATGATAAAGTGGTTTTTGGTGGAACCTTATTGAACTTGAGTGAAAATCCACTTACTCAAAAAGCGAACTATGGAACCGAACCAGTAAACAATACCATGATCGGTTTCAACACCAATTTTTCTACCGAACTCCCTTTCTTAACCCGCTGGGTGAATAAGATACCCACCATTAACACCAATGTGCCTTCCATGTTGTCTTTTAGGGGGGAAGTAGCCAATCTCATTGCCGGGAAACCTAAAAACACTCAACTTCAAGGGGAATCCAATGTGTATATTGATGATTTTGAGGGAGCACAAACCAACATCGACATCAAGGGTTTCAATTCTTGGAAACTTTCTAGCATCCCCTTTAAAAACTTTAAAGGATCAGAGGTCAAAAACAACGATATCAGCAGTGGCTTCGGAAGGGCAAAACTCGCATGGTATTCCATTGACCCTATCTTCTATGCCGGCGGGAGGCCAGCAGGAATCAACAATGACGATATCTCACTTAATACGACCCGGAGGATTTTTATCAAAGAAATTTTCCCCGAACAAGATCTTGTTCAAGGGACTACCACGGTTCAGAGTACACTCGACTTGGCTTATTATCCCCGAGAAATAGGACCCTACAATAACGTGACCGAGGAGGAATTTAGAGGTGATGCTGCCGAAAATTGGGCAGGGATCATGCGGCCCATTAATGCGACTAATTTTGAACAGTCTAATGTGGAATTTATAGAGTTCTGGTTGTTGGATACCTTTAGTGAAATAATTTCTGAGGATGACGACTTGGGGGAACTTTACTTCCATTTGGGAAATATTTCAGAAGACATACTCAAAGATGGTAGAAAACAATTTGAAAATGGTTTACCTGCGCTTAACGGTCAAAATTTAGTCCATGAAACCCCTTGGGGGAAAGTCCCTTCCACCCAATCGCTACTCTATGCATTTAATACAGTTCCCGAGGATCGTGTAGTACAAGATGTTGGATTTGATGGTTTGGACGATAATCAAGAGCGGTTGATCTACACCAACGGACCGTCGGAGGATCCTGCACGTGACAATTATCAATTTTTTGTTGCTGCCAACGGAGGCGTTTTGGACCGTTACAAAAATTACCATGGTACCCAAGGCAACTCCCCCGTTGCTTTTTCTGACACCGACAGAGGAAATACAACCGAACCAGATTCGGAAGACATCAACCGAGATCAAAGCATGAATACGATCGACAGTTATTTTGAGTATCGCATACCCATTTCAAAATCAATGGGGGTTGGTAATCACCCTTTTATCACCGATGTTCGTGAAAATGTGAAAGTCTCCGTACCCAACGGAGGTGAAATAACCACCCGCTGGATTCAATTCAAAATACCAGTACAAAAGGGTTACTATGAAGACACTCAGTTTGATGAATATTTTGAGGCCATTAACAATATCGAAGATTTGCGTTCTATCCGTTTTATGCGAATGGTACTCAAAGGTTTTGAGCAGCCCGTTGTATTGCGATTTGGGACCCTAGATTTGGTCAGGGGGGATTGGCGTAGATACAACCAAAAACTAAACAATAACCTGCCCAAAAACAACAATACTACCGTTGACATCAGTACCGTAAATATTTTGGAAAACGAAAACCGTATTCCCATCAACTATGTATTGCCTCCCGACATTCAAAGAGAACAGATCAACAACAATAATACCATTGTTCGACAAAATGAGCAATCCATGTCCATGAGGATATGTGACCTTCAGCCAATGGACTACAGGGCAGTTTACAAAAATGTGAATGTGGACATTCGACAATACAAAAACCTTAAAATGTTTTTACATGCCGAATCCCTCGTAGGCCAAAAACCCCTACCTGGAGAGGGAACTGGCGAGGACTATGACCGACGTATGGTTGCATTTATCCGTTTGGGGACAGACTTTTTGGACAACTATTATCAAATCGAAATTCCACTCAAACCCACGGACTATTCTGAAAGTTCATCCAATCAATTTACTGCTGAACAAGTGTGGATACCAGAGTCCAATGCTATGGAGGTATCCATCAAATTACTGGCAAAACTTAAGGCCGCTGCAATCAACAATTCTGGTTTGGGCAGGGTGTCCTATTTTGATGAAGACTTGAATCCCGTCAGCGAGTTTTCGCCCATCAGTGCGCTTCCCGGATTTAAGAAATACAAATTTGCCGTGAAAGGAAATCCCTCCTTGGGATCCATCAAGACATTGATGATAGGGGTGAAAAACCCATCTCAGCAGTTGGGAGATGATTTGTGTGGGGAAGTATGGTTCAATGAATTGCGCATTGCCGGAATCGATTCCAAAGGAGGTTGGGCAGCTGTTGGAGCCATGGACGCCAATTTCGCTGATCTGGCCACCGTCGCTGCTACAGCTCGAATGTCAACCATTGGGTTTGGCTCCATAGACCAGACGCCCAACCAAAGTAATAGAGAGGATATGAAACAGTATGATGTGGTGACCAATATCAATCTGGGGAAACTCTTGCCAGAAAAATGGGGACTTCAAATACCCCTCAATCTCAATGTAGGGGAAACCTTTATCACCCCTGAGTATGATCCTTTTTATCAAGACATCCTATTGCAAGACCGATTGGATGCTTCCAAAAGGACTACTCAAAGTGATTCTATTAACGAACAAGCCATTGACTACACCCAAAGAAAGAGCATCAGTTTGATCGGGGTGAGAAAAAATAAAACAGGGAATAAACCCACCCGTTTCTACAGCCCAGAAAACTTTGATTTTTCATATGCCTACAACGAGTTGCGACACCACGATTATGAAATTGAAAATCAAACCGACAAAAACCTTCAATTGGGGGTCAACTACGGCCATTCCTTCAAATCACTGGAAATTAATCCATTAAGGGAAATTAAAGTTCTCAATAGAAAGCGTTATTGGCAATGGCTAAAAGAAATCAATTTCAATCCTATTCCCAACAACATAGAAATTACCTCCAATATCAATCGAGATTTTAGTAGCCAGCGTTTTCGACAGGTTTATATGGAGGGGGTTGATACAGGCCAACAACTTCCCCTACCGGATCTTCAACTCAGAAATTATCTGTTTGATTGGTCTTATACCATCAGCCATAACCTAACCCGTTCTTTGCGATTCAATTTTACAGCCTCTAACAACAATATTGTTCGAAACTTCTTCGAAAATGACCCCAATAATGCCTTGGGCAAGGTCAACAAAAGTTTGGACATCTGGGATGGTATTTGGGACACTGGTCAGACCGACCGTCATTTTCAGACCCTATCATTGAACTATAAAATTCCTTTGCGATTAATTCCTTTTCTCAATTTTATTGATGCCAATTACAATTACACCGGTGATTTCAGTTGGCAAAGGGGTTCCAACGCCATGGCAGCCGTGACCAGTGAGGAAGGTTTGCCACTGGGTATTGTCAATACCATTCAAAATGCCAATACCAAAACCCTAACCGGATCGATTTCCTTTGATAAACTCTATACCATACTGGGATTAAAATCCAAAAGGTCTCCTTTTGATCAACCTTTTGCAAGAGCGACGGCCAAGAATCCTCAGACTCAGGAACAAGAAAAAAAACCAAAAAACAACGCCTTTAGAAAAGGAGCTACTTATTTCGTTGACCTCCTTTCATCCATCAAAAGAGTACAATTTAATTATTCGGAAAATAACGGTAAGGTCATTCCAGGTTATCTGCCCAAGGTTGGATTCATGGGTACTTTAGACCCTTCTTTTGGTTTCACTTTTGGAAGCCAAGCCGATGTTCGATATGAAGTTGCCAAAAGGGGATGGTTGACCAATTTCCCCAATTTCAACGAACCTTTTGTCCAAGTTCACAACAACAAACTCAATATTTCTGCTCAGATCATCCCCCTCAAAGACCTCACCATCGACTTGAATGCCGAACGGAATTATTCAAACAATCTGTCTGAAAATTTTCTGATTCGGGATAGGGACTATCTCTCCCTTAATACCAACGAATACGGTAATTTTGGAATGTCTACCATATTGATCAAAACGGCTTTTTCAGGTGGGACGGGTATTGTCAATCAAAATTTTCAGAATTTTAGAGACAATCGTTTAATCGTTGCCAATCGCTTGGCAGCGACGAATGGAACTTCACTCACCAATCGCGACGAAGATGGTTTGCCCGAAGGATTCAATAAAAACCACCAAACTGTTTTGGTGGCCTCTTTTCTCTCTGCCTATTCTGGTAGCGATCCCAATAAAATATCTTTTGACCCTATCCGAAGTACACCGCTACCCAACTGGAATTTGAAGTATACGGGCTTGACCAAAATCAAATCTTTGTCCAAAATTTTCAATCGTTTTTCCATAACCCACGGTTATCGTTCGAGCTATACCCTTACCAATTATCAAACCAATTTGGAATACGACTCCACCCAGCCCTTTCTGAAAGATCCTTTGGGTAATTTCAGAACCTCAAGATTTTACTCCAATATCAATTTGGCAGAACAGTTCAATCCTTTGATTCGTTTGGATGTGGAGTTCAAAAACTCACTTAAAATTCTAGCAGAAATGAGAAGAGATAGAGCTTTGTCTTTGAGTTTGGACAATAGCCTATTGACCGAGCAAAGCGGTAATGAATACATTGTGGGAATGGGCTATCGCCTAAAAGACCTCCGAATCAGAACCAGTTTGGGAGGGAGAAGGGTTACTTTGAGTGGGGATCTCAATCTCAAGGCAGATTTTTCCTACCGAAAAAACATCACGCTATTGCGCAATTTAGAATATGACAACAACCAAGTAACTGCCGGACAAACCCTAATGTCAATCAAATTTTCAGCAAACTATAACTTGTCCAAAAATCTGACCAGCATATTTTTCTACGATCACAATTTCTCTGAATTTGCCATTTCAACGGCTTTTCCACAAACCTCTATCCGGTCTGGGATCACCATTCGCTATAATTTTGGAAACTAAAAGTGAATTGTATTACTTTGCGTTTGTAATTTAAAACATGATTAATGAATATACCCTCCGATCTCCTTTACAGTAATGACCATGAATGGATCAAGCTAGACGATGAAATTGCCACCATAGGCATAACAGACTTTGCCCAACGGGAGTTGGGAGACATCGTTTACATTGAAATTGAAACCGTAGGAGACACTTTGGAAAGGGAACAAGTTTTTGGAACGGTAGAGGCCGTCAAAACCGTTTCTGATCTATTCATGCCCCTCAGTGGTGAGGTTTTGGAGTTTAATACTGGGCTGGAAGACAACCCAGAGGCCGTCAATGATCAACCCTATGAATCGGGTTGGATGATCAAAATTAAAATGGATAACCCTGCCCAACTGAAACATTTATTAAGCGCAGATCAATACAAGCAATTGATCCAAGCATAGAATGAAACTGCCAAGACAAAAAAAATCTTGTTTATTATCGATTTTTTTTTAGTTTAGCATACTAAATATATTCAACAAAATGCAACCCAAAAAGAACGAAAAAGCGGATTTATCCAAAAATAGCAGTCTCTATTTCATCATAGGCTTATCTACAGTTCTGTTTATATCGTGGCAGGCCATCGAATGGAAAACATATGACAGGAGTGGCTATGGGTATGAAGCATTGAACGTTGAAGATGACGATGATGAGGAAATCCCAATTACAGAGCAAATCAAAGTTCCACCACCACCCCCTCCACCACCCCCAGCTCCAGAGGTCATTGAAGTTGTAGAGGATGAGGAAGAAGTGGAAGAAACCGTAATTGAATCAACTGAGACCGATCAGGAAGAAATCGTTGAAGTTGAGGAGGTTGAGATAGAAGACGATTTTGAGGATGTTGATGTTCCCTTTGCGGTTATTGAAGACGTACCGATTTTCCCAGGTTGTGAAAGGGTTGCCAAATCCAAAAGAAGAGAGTGTTTTCAAGAAAAAATCAATAAACACATAAGAAAAAATTTCCGTTACCCCGAAATCGCCCAAGAAATGGGTATCCAAGGAAGGGTTTATGTAAATTTTATCATTTCCAAAGACGGTTCCATCAAGAACATCAGAATGCGAGGGCCGGACAAAAATTTGGAGAAAGAAGCTGCAAGGATTATTGGTAAATTACCCAATATGACACCCGGTAAACAAAGAGGAAGACCGGTAAGGGTTCCCTTTAGTATTCCCATTACTTTTAGGTTGCAATAGTCATTGCCAAACTTAATAGAAAGTCTTAAAGCCTTGGTTTTAAGACTTTTTTGTTTTTGTTAACAGTCCATTTCCCTCTTTTTTCTTAAATTAGAGTATACCCAAATACCATGAAATTATGTTACCTAAAAAAAATCCTAAGGCAGATTTAAGCAAAAACAGCACAACCTATTTTCTTATCGGGTTGGTTTTGATCCTCTTCTTGACTTGGAGAGGAATTGAATTAAAAACTTATGAGCGGGATGTTGAACTGGATCGTCTGAGTGTTATGAACGATGAGGATGAGGATATTCCGATTACAGAAATGAAAATGACCCCCCCGCCACCCCCACCACCACCCCCTGCCGCACCCCAAGTGATTGAAGTGGTCGAGGATGAGGAGGAAGTGGAGGAGACAGTAATCGAATCAACCGAGACCGATCAGGAGGAGATTATAGAAATAGAAGAGATAGAGGTAGAGGAAGAAGTGGAAGATGTTGTGGTGCCCTTTGCCATTATTGAGAACATTCCTGTTTTTCCAGGTTGTGAAAAGGTATCCAAAAAAAGGCAACGCGACTGCTTTCAGGAAAAAATCAATAAACATATTAGAAAAAATTTCCGTTACCCTGAAATCGCACAAGAAATGGGCATTCAAGGAAGAGTATACGTGAGTTTTATCATTGGTGTAGATGGAAGGGTGATTATGGTACAGCCTAGGGGGCCAGATAAGAATTTGGAGAAAGAAGCCCGGCGTATCATTGAAAACCTTCCCCAAATGATACCTGGAAAACAAAGAGGCAAGGCCGTAAGGGTGCCCTATTCTATTCCCATTACATTTAAGTTGCAATGAGGTTGTCAATTGGATCTTAAAATCGTCAAACAGGTTTGCACATGGATAATTTGTAGCCTATCTTTGCCGTTGGATATTTGATGATGAAGACCCATTCCAACAGTTTACCCTTAATAAGTTTTAACCTTGTATCATTTGTAGGTGATTTCCTACAACTCACCAAGTTTCGTTTGGCGATGAGCGTTGTGTTTTCCTCTGTAGCAGGATATTTACTCGCTGTAGATCAAATTGAGGTTTCCATACTTGTGGGGCTGTTTTTTGGTGGATTTGCGATGGTGGGCGCCTCCAATGCTTTCAACCAGTGGATCGAAAAGGACAAAGATGCCTTGATGGATCGAACCAAGAATCGCCCGCTTCCCACTGGACGTATGAG
>JAACDY010000035.1 GCA_009936675.1 Bacteroidota bacterium | reverse complement strand
CACTTGGCTGCCATCTATGTCATCTTTGGGGGTGGGAATGCCCAACACATGAGCCATCAAAGATAGTGAGGTATAATGCTTATAATCGCCAAATCGCCATAGATGCATGGTGTCCAAATGAGGCACTTCCCAGGGTTTTTTGTTAAAAAGGTTGAGTTTGGCGGGCAATTCAATTCCTTGTATAATCATTCGACGGGCGATATAGGGAAAGTCAAATTCTTTACCATTGTGAGCACAAAGCAGATGAGCGGGTTGGTTAAAATGATTTTCCAAAAGGGTTTTAAATTCAACCAACAACTCTTTTTCTTCACCAAAAAAACTTTTGGTTCTAAATTGGCGCTGGTCATTGAACATATTAAAAAAGCCTACGGAAATACAAACGATTTTACCAAACTCTGCCCAAATTCCTGCCCTTTCGTAAAAGGAAGCTGGACTTTGATCTTCTGACCGCTGGTATTGGGTTTTGGTCGCAAAAAGCTCTTTTGCTGTATCGGAAAGTTGGTCAAAAGTTGCCTTTTCGGGAACAGTCTCTAGGTCCAAGAATAACAATTTGTTGAGGGCAATTTTTTGAAAGATGTTTAATCATTTCCAATCCCTCTTCAAGGTAAACATAAATGTCTTTGGTAAAAACTTCTCCTCCAGAACTTTTCCCCTTGTTTTCTTTTTCTTGGTCTTTGAGGTGGCCCAATCGCACCACGATCAAATCCTCCTCTGGCACCACCAAGATGTATTGTCCCAAATGCCCCCGCATCATAAAAACTTTTTTGTCTTGAAAAACATCCAGCCACCAGCCATAACCGTATTCCGGACTTTCATCGAATCGAGGTTTAACGGAGAGAGCGACAAAAGAGGAGTCCAGCAGTTGGGTTCCGTTCCATCGACCGTGGTTTTTATAGAGTTTTCCAAATCGAGCGAAATCTCGGGCATTGGTTGCCAAACAACAAAAGGCTTTTTCCATTCCATTTTCATAGCTGTCCAATTGCCAAAGGGCAGTATGTTCGGCTCCCATGGGTTGCCATAATTTTTCGGTCAAATAGGCGCTTAAGGTTTTACCCGTTGCTTTTTTGATGACCATTCCCAAAAGTTGAGTCGTACCGCTTTTGTAGTGAAAGGTTTCTCCTGGTTTTTGGTCTATGGGCTGATTGAGTATTAGGACATCCAAGTCATTGACAAAATAGGAGGCGGAAGTCACCGAAAGGGGATTGTAGTATTCCTCTTTCCATTTTTGGCCGGAGGCCATACTGGAAAGGTCGCCCACCGTAAGCTGATCCGCATAGGGGCCTTTGAGATGGGGGATAAAATCCACTACTTTCTGACCCAAACTCTTGATAGCACCCTCTTGGATGGCAATTCCCATCAGGGCGGAAACTACACTTTTGACCACAGAAAAGGAATTGCTTTTGGAGGCTACTCCAAAACCATCGTAATATTTTTCATAGAGAATACTGTCGTTTTTGATCACCAAATAGGCCACTGTTTTGCGATCCTTATGGTAATCCTCTAAGGATTTACTTGTTGAAATTTGATTGTATTGCTTGTGCAATGGCCATGCTTGGGGCTGAGGTGATGCCAAAACACTGTCATTGGCAAATTGAAGGTAATCAGTCAAATAGGCCGTGCTATGACCGGTCAAATAAATGGTACTGACACCCTTCAGAAGGTAGTTATATTTGGAGACATAGAGCAGGGAAAAAACTATGACCAAAAAAAATCCTAGGCCTTTCAGAAATTTTTTCATTGGTATTTTTTTAATGTTTTAGGGGCATCTATAACCTTTGATGATTAAAATAATCATATCGGTTTTATACTTTTTCAAGTACTAAAATACGGTAAATTGTTTAGGAAAACCCTCTAATTCGAGAAGTTGGCGTTTGGTCGCCAAGCCTCCAGAATAACCCACCAGAGATCCATCGCTCCCAATCACCCGATGACAGGGAACTACAATCAGTATGGGGTTTTTGGCGATGGCTGAGGCCACTGCCCTTACCATTTTGGCATCGCCATACTCCTGAGCCACCTTGACATAGGCCAAGGAGGTGCCGTAGGGAATACGACTGAGTAACTTCCAAATTTTGACTTGAAAGTCGGTTCCTTTTAGACGAATAGGAAAGCTAAATTCTCGTCGTTTAGCTTGAAAATATTCGTCTATTTGTTGAATTACCTTTTGCATCAAAGGAGAAAGAGATGCGGGGTTTTCTTGGATTTCGTCCACGAAAAATATTTTTGTAACCTCTTGGTTTTCAATGGTTACACATATATTTTGTGTGCCAGCCTTATAATATACTTCCTCCATTAAAATTATAGTACCCTAAAAACAACAGGAGCATAAAGTTAAACAAAAAGGTGATTTTTTGGTCTTTTGTTTAAGAAATAAGATATTTTAGGCGAGTAATTGTGCCGCTTCCTTGGCGTGATAGGTAGCGATAAGACTGGCTCCTGCCCTTTTGAATGCGAGCAGTTGTTCCATCATTACAGTATCGTGATCCACCCAGCCTTTTTCGGCGGCAGCCTTAAGCATGGCATATTCCCCACTGACTTGGTAGGCAGCGATGGGTACTTTCACATTTTCATGGAGGTCTCTGATGATATCGAGATATGCCAGTCCGGGTTTGACCATTACGATATCAGCACCTTCCTCAATATCTCTGAGGGTTTCTGTAAGGGCCTCCAAACGATTGGCGGGATCCATCTGATAGGTGCGTTTGTCACCGAAACCCGGAGCCGAGTCTAGGGCTTCTCGAAAGGGACCGTAGAATGAAGAGGCGTATTTGGCACTGTAACTCATAATACCGGTATCGATCAATCTGGCCTCCTCCAAAACGGTTCTTATGCGCAAAACCCGTCCGTCCATCATATCACTGGGGGCAACAAAATCGGCCCCAGCTTGGGCATGGCTCAAGGCCATTTGCGACAAAACCTCCACCGTAGGATCATTGAGAATTTTTCCTTCCTCTACAATACCATCGTGGCCGTGGGAAGAATAGGGATCCAAAGCTACATCGGTCATGACCACCAAATCGGGGGTGATCGCTTTGACAGTTCTTACCGCCCTTTGCATCAATCCCTCAGGATTCAACGCCTCGGTTCCTTTGTTGTCTTTGAGTCCATCCTCAACCTTGGCAAACAAGAGCACCGCTTTTATTCCCAAATCCCCAATCGTTTTTAGCTCCTCTTGGAGCATGTCCAAGCTCAAACGGTAGCAACCGGGCATGGACGCAATGGGATCTTTTACTTTTGTTCCCTCCACAACAAACAGAGGCAACATCAAATCGTTACAACTCACTTGATTTTCACTGACCAACTGACGTAGGGCGGGGCTTTGTCGGAGTCTTCGGTTTCTTTGATTAGGATACATAGTATAAATATAGTCGTTCTTTATAAGTTATACCCATGCCCTAGGGTTTTGCAATACGCTGACCAGCTCTTCTTCTTTGCTGTTGGGCTCGGGCTTGTGGTTATATTGCCACTGAACATGAGGAGGAAGGCTCATCAAAATACTTTCAATCCTTCCGTTGGTTTTCAATCCAAAAAGCGTGCCTTTGTCGTGGATCAAATTAAATTCCACATATCGTCCCCTTCGGACTTCTTGCCACTCCCGATGGGCGTCAGTATAGTCGATATTTTTTCTTTTTTCGACTATGGGAATATAGGCCTCCAAAAAACTGTCGCCTATTCCAGTGACAAAGTCATACCAGTTTTCAGCCGAGTGTTTGTCGTCCGGTCTTAAATAATCAAAAAACAATCCTCCTAGCCCACGTGCTTCACCGCGGTGAGCGTTCCAAAAATATTCGTCACAGCGTTTTTTGTACTGGTTATAAAAATCTTTATCGTGGACATCACAGGCATCTTTACACACTTGATGAAAGTGTTGTGCATCTTTTTCAAACAGATAGTAGGGAGTGAGGTCCTGCCCTCCACCAAACCACTGGTCTTGCAATTCCCCTTTGTCGTTGTAGAGTTCAAAGTAGCGCCAGTTGGCATGAACGGTGGGCACAAATGGATTTTTAGGGTGAATGACCATGCTGAGTCCACAAGCAAAAAAATCTCCAGCCTTGACCTTAAAGTAATTTTTCATGCTCTCGGGCAGTTCCCCGTGAACGGCAGAGATGTTGACACCTCCTTTTTCAAAAACAGCGCCATTTTCTATCACTCGAGTACGCCCGCCACCGCCACCTGAACGCTCCCAAAGGTCTTCTTTAAAACGAGCTTTTCCGTCAACTTCAGCAAGTTTTTGGGTGATACTGTCTTGTAATTTTTCGATATAGCGATTGAACTTGGTTCTCATGGTAGAAAGATTTTGGGGTCAGGATTGATATTCTTTTACAGCGTCAACGAAAGCTTTGGCGTGGTCTACAGGGATATTGGGTAAAATACGATGCCCTAAGTTAACGATATAACGGTCTTTGCCAAAGGCATTGATCATTTGCTTGACTTGTGTTTTGATCTCTGGAATGGGGGACAACAATCGGGAGGGATCAAAGTTCCCCTGCAAGGTAATTTGTCCACCGGAGAGGTAGCGGGCATTCCGGGCAGAACAAGTCCAGTCGATTCCCAAAGCTGCGGCACCAGATTTACTCATTTCCTGGAAGGAGAACCAACAGCCTTTACCGAATACAATGACGGGGACTGAGCCACTTAGGGCGTCTACTATCTGTTGCAGATAGGGCCAAGAAAACTCTTGATAGTCGGCGGGAGACAACAACCCTCCCCAAGAGTCAAATAATTGAATGACATCGGCACCGGCTTTTACTTTTTCCCTCAAATAGGCAATGGTGGTGGTAGTGATTCTTTGCAAAAGCTCCTTGGCCATTTGGGGTTCCTCAAAACAAAAAGCCTTGGCACGATCAAAATTTTTGGAGCCCTGTCCCTGAACGGCATAGCACAATAAGGTCCACGGTGCTCCAGCAAAGCCAATCAATGGCACACGCTCGTTCAGTTCTTTTTTGGTCATTCGCACCGCCTCAAAAACATAATCCAAATGCTCCTCCACATCGGGAAGGATAACTTGATCCAAAGCCGCTTTACTGTTGATGGGTTGAGGAATATAAGGGCCAATACCGTCGCGCATTTCCACCTCAATATTCATGGCTTGTAGCACGACCAGTATATCACTGAAGATGATGGCAGCGTCGACCCCTATTTGATCGATGGGCATAAGGGTACTTTCTGTGGCCAGCTCGGGGGTCTGGCAGCGTGTAAAGAAATCGTATTTCTCTTTGAGCTTCATAAAATCGGGCAGATAGCGCCCAGCCTGACGCATCATCCATACCGGAGGACGTTTTACAGTTTCGCCCTTTAAGGCCTGTAATAGGAGTTCATTCTTCATGTAGCGTAATGTGATTTTTTAGTGATAATAAAAGTTGGGATTCACTGGGTTCCTTGGCAACAGTATACTGAGAAGTGTGCAGTGCAACTTCCTTGGCGGTGGAGTTTCCCAAACAAAAACTATGGGTATTTTCAAATCCATTGCTTTGGGCATAGCCTCGCACCCCACTGGGACTAAAAAAAAGGATTCCATCAAAATGACTTTTTAGGGGGTGATCTTGTATATGGGTAGTATAAACTTGGATGGGTTGAATGTGCAATCCCTGAGTAGGTAAAATTTCTTCTAAATCGGGAGTTCTGAGCTTTCCGCAAAAATACGAAAACGACTCCTTTTTATGACTTTTTATTAAAAAATGAGCCAGTTCTGCCGAATTTTGAGCGATTTTGGCCACTTTTTGCTTATTTTCGACCAAAAGGGCTGCGGTCTTTTTTCCCACACAATAGATCGTTTTTCCTTCCATCATTTTTAAGATTTTGGAGGAAGATAAAACCGCATTGACCGCATTTTGACTGGTAAAAATAAGGTGGTCAAAAATCTGATCAATTTTGGGATTTTCTATAAAACTGATTTTGATAAAGGATTGCTCGACCAGACTGAATTGATGCATAAGCAACCGATCTCTAAAATCTTGAGACAATATTTTGGTGGAGAGCAATCTCATGGTTTACTAGATTCAATAGTTTTCATGATTTGATCACCTCCTTTAGCCAGGACTTCTTTTGCCGCCTTAGCGGCTAAATTTTCTCCATCGCTAATTTCCACTTCTTTAAAAGTGGTTGCAGCCGTTTGTCCGTCCAACGAAAAAACACCTCCCTTAAACTGAATATTATTTTGAGCTACAACAGCATGGGCACCGATGGGAGCAGAACATCCTCCCTCCAATATGCGGAGAAAACCTCTTTCGATATCAACGCATATTTGGGTGGGTTGATGGTTTATTTTTTGTAATTCTTCGATCAACTCACTGTCGTCAATCCTGCAAACGATGCCAATAGCTCCTTGTGCGGGAGCGGGAATCATCCAATCCAATTCTTGAAAATGAGACCCCAGGAGTTCGGCGCGTTCCAAGCCTGCTTTGGCAAAAATGGCACCTTCCCAATTGCTGGAAAACAATTTATCCATACGGGTTTGAACGTTGCCACGTAGATTGACCAAATGGTGGTGGGGATATCGGTGCAACCATTGAGCCTTTCTTCTCAAGCTACCAGTGGCGATCGTCGAAGCTTGTTCCAAATCGGCCTTATGCGTTTGAACCAAAACATCGGAGGCACTGCCCCTTTCCAACACAGCGGCGAGCACAAGTCCCTCAGGCAGTTGGGTGGGAACATCTTTGAGACTGTGAACGGCCAAATCAATACGGTTTTCCAACAGGGCAATGTCTAGGGTTTTGGTAAAGACGCCCTGAATCCCCATGGCATAAATGGGTTGGGTAAGGTTGAGGTCTCCAGCACTTTTGGTGGCTATCAACTGGGTTTTGAGCTGAGCGGCTTTCAGTAGGCCAAGAACCTTATGGGCTTGCCAAAGGGCCAATGGACTGTCTCGGGTTCCAACACGAAGGATTTTGTCAAACATCTAAATCTGAATCCAATTGATAAACATGCTGCAATAATGCCATGGTTTGATCAGCTTTAGACGGATTTTCTTTTAAATAACTGGCTACTTTTCCGGTCAGTCGATAAACGATTTGAGAAAATTCCTGAACCTCCCCCTGTTCTTTATGTTGACCATCAAGTAATTTTTGTTTTAGTGCTTTGAGTGTAGGAGCAAATTTTCTGTGATCTACCCACTGAAAAAACTCTGCCTTAACTTCATTTAAAATTTCGTTGGCCTGTGGAATGAACTGTTCTCTTTTTTTGAGGGTATCATTGGTCAGCTGAGACAATTCGTCTAAGTTGATTAGGGTAATATTTTGAAGCTCTTTTAGTTGGGGATCGACATTGGAAGGAACAGATAGATCCAAAATTAAGAGCGGTTTGTCTTTTGGCATCATAGAGGCCTCAACGGTAATGTCTTGGGCACCAGTGGCCACGATCATGATATCAGATTGTTCGATCTCAGACTTTAATTCTCCGATTTTTTTAACGACCAAGTTAAATTTACCTGCCACCTTTTGCGCACTTTCTTCGGAGCGATTGACCAATACAATCTGATCGTTTTGGGTGTGCTTGATCAGATTCTCGCAAGTATTTCTTCCGATTTTTCCAGTTCCAAACAAGAGAATATTCTTTTGACTGACCTGTTTTACGTGTCGGAGTATGTAGTGGACGGAGGCAAAAGAAACAGAAGTAGCTCCAGAGGACAATTGGGTTTCGGTTTTGATGCGCTTGCTGGACTGAATGACAGCGTTGACCAATCTTTCGGAAAAACCGTTGACAATCTGCTGTTTTTTGGAATTGGAAAAAGCTCTTTTTAACTGGCCGATGATCTCAAAGTCGCCGATGATTTGACTTTCCAAACCGCAGCCTACACGAAAGACATGGTCAAGGGCTTGTCGATCACTCAACACATAGCCTTTTTCTAAAAAAAGGGAAACATCGCCGCCAGAGAAAGAACATAGATAGTCAACCAATATTTTGGGATCGTGGACAATACCCATCAATTCCGTACGATTACAGGTAGAAATGACCATCAATTCCTCCACGCCATCTGCCTTAGCTTGTGCCAAAAGACTTTCGGTTTGGTGTTTGTCCAAACTAAAGCTTCCTCGGGTCACAAGGTCAGCGTTCTTATGGCTTAAGCCAACTACACAATACTGAATGGTGTTTTTCAAAAGTCCAGTCTAAATTCCAATACAAAATTAAAGAGAGGGATATTTAAAAAACAACGCCAGAAGAACTATTATCAACCAAGAAGGTTTTTTGCTTTGTTTTTTTAAAAATTCCTTTAAATATAATATTTTTGAGGGGATATCAATAAAATTAATTAGAATAATTCTAAATAAGAGTTTTCTTAAAAACAACGATAGCGGAACAATGGATAGGACTATAATTGAAAACGGTTTTTATATTTTAAGATACAAAAATGAGGAGGATAAAACCCTCAAGCACGAGGAGGAAGTCAGTCAGGAGTTTATCCAGTTTCATTTTCGCCAAAAGGGTTCGGGCAGTTTTGAGTTTAACGGAGGAAGTTATCAGTTGCCTTTGATGTCCAAGAATGTAATTTTGTTATACAATCCCCAGAGGGCTTTGCCGATTGACTTGAATCTGACCCCGGATTCGGCCGTGGTAAGTTTGGTGATCTCTATCAAAAAATTCCACAGTTTATTTTCTGAGGATGCCGATCACATTCATTTTTTAAGCCCTGAAAACAATACCAAAAAATATTATGACACCAGAGCCATAAGTCCAACCATGAGTGTTATTTTGAGTCAAATCATGGAAACCAAAGTCCACGAGAGCATGCAAACCCTCTATTTTAAAGGTAAAGTATATGAATTATTGAGTTTGTTTTTCAACAAAAGCGAGGATGCCGATGTAGAGCAGTGTCCTTTTTTGGTGGATGAGGAAAATGTGAGAAAAATCAGAAAGGCCCAAGAAATCATATTGAGTCAAATGACAGAACCCCCTACCCTTCAGGAACTTTCGGCCGAAATTGGACTCAATCTCAAGAAACTCAAAGAAGGATTCAAGCAAATCTATGGGGATACGGTCTATGGCTACCTATTGGATCACAAAATGAATGAGGCTCGGAGCATGCTCAATGCCAAACAACACAACATCAATGAAATCAGCCTCAAGCTGGGTTACAGTACTTCCAGTCATTTTATTGCGGCTTTCAAAAAGAAATTTGGGACGACTCCCAAAAAATATTTAATGTCTGTATCTTCGTAAAAAAATGTAGATGAAAGGTGCGTTATTGATCAATTTGGGCTCCCCAGACAGTCCCAATCCCAAAGATGTAAAGAAATATTTAGGTGAGTTTCTCATGGACGAGCGGGTGATCGACCTACCCAAAGCCCTGAGAGCTTTTTTGGTAAAAGGAATCATCCTGAATACCCGACCCAAAAAGTCTGCCAAGGCATACAAAAAAATATGGTGGGACGAAGGGTCTCCTTTGATTGTGCTGTCCAAAAGACTGCAAGAGGCCGTACAAAACAAAGTTTCTGTTCCTATGGGTTTGGCCATGCGATATGGTTCTCCATCCATTGAAGAAGGAATCAAATCCTTGGTAGATCAAGGGGTAGATGAGATCATGTTGATTCCTCTCTATCCTCAATTTGCTATGGCCACCACAGAGACCATTTTGGTACTGGCCGAAGAAATCAAAAACGAAAAATATCCTGAATTAGAGTTTACGGTTTTACCTCCTTTTTACAACCATCCAGACTACATCAGGGTACTTTCCAATAGCATCCAAGAAGATTTAAAAGATAAAGAATGGGAGCATTTGTTGTTTTCCTATCATGGGATTCCCGAGCGTCACATTCGAAAATCGGACATTACCAAATCCCATTGTAAGATCGACAAAAGCTGTTGTCAAACAGCCTCCGAAGCCCATCAATATTGTTATCGTCATCAGTGTTTCGAAACCACCCGACAGGTGGCAGAGTACCTCGAACTGAAAGAAGGTACCTATTCTACCAGTTTTCAATCCCGACTGGGGGTTGATCCTTGGTTGCAGCCCTACACTGACCAAACGGTTGCCAGATTTGCCAAAAAAGGAATCAAAAACATGGCCATTGTTACCCCCGCCTTCGTCTCTGATTGTCTAGAAACTTTAGAAGAAATTGGAATGGAAGCTGCAGAAGATTTTGAAGAAAAAGGCGGAGAGGAACTTCACGTGATTCCCTGCATCAATACCCGAACAGATTGGGTGAATGTGATGAGTCGCTGGATCGACCAATGGGCTAAAGCTGAAACAGTCACTTCTGCATGAAAGGTGGTTCGGCCTCTTTTGGCACCCAAGCCATACCTCAGTTATTGATCAAACAGGCCGTCCCGGCATCCATTGGTATATTGGTCATGTCGCTCAATATTTTGATCGACACCATTTTTGTTGGTCAATGGATTGGTGCGAATGCCATCGCCGCCATTAATGTGGTATTGCCCGTTTCTTTTTTTATTGCTGCACTCGGCATGGCCATCGGTTTGGGAGGTAGTTCTATCATCTCCCGATCTTTGGGGAGCAACGACTTTGCTAAAGCCACCAAAACCTTCGGCAATCAAATTATTTTGACGCTTTCCCTGACCATCAGTTTTGTCCTTTTTGGGTTGCTTTTTGTCGATAGCATCATCCCTGCTTTTGGAGGGAAAGGCGCACTTTATGAGCCGGCCAAAATCTATTATACTATAGTGCTCTATGGGGTACCCGTTTTGGGTTATTGTATGATGGGCAACAATGTCATTCGAGCGGTGGGAAAACCCAAAAACGCCATGTATGCCATGATGCTGCCCTCGATTTCAAATTTGATCTTGGACTATGTCTTGATTTATATTTTCGACTATGGAATGCACGGAGCTGCATGGGCCACTACCCTGTCCTATGGGGTTTGCGCCTTCTATATTCTTTATTTTTTCAACTCAAATCGTTCTGAATTGCACCTCAACATCGGGGACTTTAAATTGGACAGCAATATCACCAAAGAAATTGGTGCTTTGGGATCTGTCACTCTGGCTCGACAAGGAGTGGTAAGTCTTTCGGTTTTGTTGGTCAACAACTTACTTTTTGGTTTGGGGGGAGAATCGGCCGTGGCGGTCTATGCCATCATCAGCCGACTTTTAATGTTTTCACTTTTCCCCGTATTGGGGATTACCCAAGGCTTTATACCCATTGCGGGTTTCAATTACGGTGCCAATAATAAAAAAAGAGTGGAGCAAGTCATCCGAACAGCAGTTCTTTACGCAACGGGATTTGCGACCTTGATTTTTCTGATGATCAATGTCTTTTCGAATTCCATCGGGGGTATTTTTACCAATGAACCCTTGGTACTTGAAAAAGCACCAGCAGCCATTCGGTGGGTCTTTGCCGCCACCCCCATTGTGGGTGTGCAGTTGATCGGCGCGGCCTACTATCAAGCCATTGGTAAAGCACTCCCAGCATTGTTGCTTACCTTGACCCGTCAAGGGTTTTTCTTTATCCCCTTACTGTATATTTTTCCGAGTTTTATGGGAATTAACGGGGTTTGGCTGGCGTTCCCCATTGCAGAATTACTCGCAACCATCGTCACGGGTAGTTTTTTGGTTTACGAACTCAGAAAATATTTGAATTCCTAATGATTTGCCCTTAAAATAAACATTTGCATTTGTTTAAGTTTTTGTAATTTGTAATTCTGTAATCTATTCTATACCAATACCACCACCAGACCCGAAAACCAATGGAGTATTACAATTATATAAAATCCCTTCACTTAATTTTTGTGGTTACTTGGTTTGCTGGATTGTTCTACGAACCCCGATTGTTTATCTATCACATTGAGGCTTCCAAAAAAAGCTCTCCGGCCAAAGAAATATTGGAGAAACAACTCAAAATCATGTCTCGAAGATTGTGGTACATTATCACTTGGCCTTCGGCAATTCTGGCCACCTTGTTCGCCATTTGGTTATTGGTTTTAATGCCTGAGTGGCTCTACCAATCTTGGATGTTGATTAAAACCGGATTCATCCTTTTACTCTATGCCTATCACCTAAAAACACATCAGATGTTCTTGGAATTACAGCGAGACGAGATCCGTTATTCCTCCAACTTTATGAGGATTTGGAACGAGGGAGCAACCCTGTTTTTGTTTGCCATCGTATTCTTGGCCATCGTCAAAAGCGCTATTCATTGGATTTT
>JAACDY010000207.1 GCA_009936675.1 Bacteroidota bacterium | reverse complement strand
CGATATGTATTCACAAGTACTTCATGGCAGTAGTCTTGATTTGGGTGCACTAAAATTAAGAAATATTGGTTTAAATACAAAAACCCTCCCGAGTGGGAGGGTGAGTATATGATGGTAAAAGAGAATTGATTAGCTGATCTTTGCGGCCAAATAATCGCCTACCTCACTGGTTTTGTAGGCTTTAGCCTCTCCTTCCACCAAGTCTTCGGTTACGATTCCTTCTGCGAGGGATTGATCGACCACCTTGCGGATCAAAGCTCCTTCCTCGTTTAATCCAAAAGACATTTCAAACATCATGGCGGCAGAGAGAACGGTTGCCAAAGGGTTAGCAATATCTTTTCCGGCGGCTTGTGGGAATGATCCGTGTATGGGTTCGAAAAGACCAATGTCTGCACCTACGGAGGCGGAGGGCATCAAGCCCATGGATCCGGAGATGACCGAAGCCTCGTCAGTAAGAATGTCACCAAATAGGTTTTCGGTAATCAATACATCATAGCTGTTGGGCCATTGTACCAATCGCATGGCCACCGCATCGACAAATTCATAGGCCACTTCCACTTCGGGATAGTCTTTTTCCATGGCTTGAACGGTTTCGCGCCACAAGCGTGAACTTTCCAAAACATTGGCTTTGTCCACACAACACAATTTTTTACTACGGGTCATGGCCAAATCAAATCCTTTTTTGGCCAATCTTTGAATTTCCTTACGCGTATAGGTGCAAGTATCAAAAGCGGTATCGCCATCATCCTTTCGACCTCTTTCTCCAAAATAGATCCCTCCAGTGAGTTCTCTTAAAAAGACCAAATCAGTTCCTTCGATCCGTTCTTGTTTTAGGGGAGATTTATCGATTAGAGATGGAAAGGTAAAAGTGGGGCGCACATTGGCAAAAAGCCCCAATTTTTTTCTCATTTTAAGGAGTCCTTGTTCAGGTCTGACTTTGGCCGAGGGGTCGTTGTCGAAACGGGGGTGGCCAATAGCACCAAACAACACGGCATCTGAATTTACACAGATCTCGTGGGTTTCGTCGGGATAGGGCTCTCCTACTGCATCAATGGCTGCAGCTCCCGTTAGAGCAGGCATCCACTGGATGTCGTGATTGAATTTTTGAGCGATGGCGTCGCATACTTTTACGGCTTGGTCAATGACTTCTGGACCAATTCCGTCTCCGGCCAATAAGGCGATTTGTAGTTGCATTAGGTTGAGATGATGTTTAACATTTTTTCTGTGGCTTTGATGGCCGAAACCGTTTGATCCGAATCCAATCCACGGGTGATGAATTCCTTATCCTCATTTTTCCAAGTGATTAGCGTTTCACACAAGGCATCGGAATTACTACCAGGAGGAATACGAACGGCGTAGTCTGTCAATTGAGGCAGTGCTATTTTTTTCTTTTGGTATATTTTTTTGAGGGCATTCATAAACGCATCAAATTGTCCGTCACCCGAAGCATTTTCCTCCAACACTTCCCCTTCCATATCGATGGATACTACCGTGTTGGGCTGCAAGTCCTTGGCATGGGTCAACAAATAAGAATTAACCTTTACTTTCTGAATTGTATTACTGTTGAGGACATCGGAGATGATATAGGGCAAATCCTCGGTGGTGACGATCTCTTTTTTGTCTCCCAATTCTATGATGCGTTGGGTTACTTTTTTGATTTCATCATCATTGAGGGTAATCCCCAATTTTTGTAAGTTTTTTTGAATGTTGGCTTTTCCAGAGGTTTTACCAAGAGCGTATTCTCGAGTTCTACCAAATCGTTCGGGCAAGAGGTCGTTAAAATAAAGGTTTTTCTTTTTATCCCCATCGGCGTGGATTCCGGCCGTTTGGGTAAAAACATTTTGTCCTACAATGGGTTTGTTGGCAGGAATTCTAAAACCGGTAAATGTGGCAACTAATTTGCTGACCTTGTAGAGTGAAGACTCGTTGATATTAACTTCCACCTCAGGTAAAAAATCTTTAAGATTGGCACCAGTACTGGCCATAGGGGTGTTTCCGGCACGTTCACCCATACCGTTGACGGTAAGGTGAAGACCGTGACAGCCCGCCCTAACAGCTTCCATGGCGTTGGCCACACTGAGATCGTAGTCATTATGTCCATGAAAATCAAAGTGAATTTGGGGGTGTTTTTTTACGACTTCTGAAATAAAGGAAAAGGTTTCGTAATAAGTCATCACGCCCAAAGTATCGGGCAATAAAACTCTTTTGACGGGTAGGTTAGCTACAAAAGACAAATAGTCGTTGACATAGTCGCGAGAGTTGCGCATCCCATTGCTCCAATCTTCTAAATACACATTGGTAGTGATGCCTTCTTTTTGCGCAGCAAAAACATTTTCCTCAATGGACTTAAAGTGTTGGTCAGGGGTTTTTTTGAGTTGGTGTTTGAGGTGATTGAGCGATCCTTTGGTGAGCAGGTTTTGAACCTTGGCACCCGCCTGTGCCATCCAGTCGATGGAAGTACCTCCGTCCACAAAGGTCAAAATTTCTATTCTCTGATCGTGTCCACTGTTTTGTGCCCATTGGGAAACTTCCTGAACCGCTTTAAGTTCTCCGTCTGAAACACGAGCCGAGGCAATTTCTATACGATCCACATTGAGTTCATCCAACAGGAGTTTGGATAAAGCCAGTTTTTCGGCTACCGAAAAAGAAACACCCGAAGTTTGTTCTCCGTCCCTAAGGGTGGTATCCATGATCTCAATCGTTCTTTTCACGCCTTTAAATCTATTTTACTGTTTGATATTTCATCACATCCTTTTGTTGAGGAATTTATCTTTTTTGTTCAAATCCCTCTCGAGGGCTTCATTGATTTAAATCCAAAATGATAGCTTTAGAGAGGAGTGTCTTGAGCAAAGTTTTTGATCTCCTTTTTGATGTTTAACAAATAATCAATATCATCAAAACCATTGGTCATATTGTCCTTTTTGTAGGGATTAATATCAAAAGCCTCTGAGGCAGATGTGCTGTCGATGCTGATTTTTTGCTGAGCGAGGTCAACCGTAAAAGTGCTGTTGGGGTCAGCCTCAATGGCAGCGAATATTTGTTGTAAAAATTCGGGACTGACCTGAACGGGCAGTACCCCAATATTGAGACAGTTATTTCTAAAAATATCTGCAAAAAAACTGGATACCACACAGCGGAATCCATAATCGTATATGGCCCAAGCAGCGTGTTCTCTGGATGATCCCGAACCGAAATTTTTTCCTCCCACTAGGATTTTGCCACTGTAGGT
Source organism: Bacteroidota bacterium (assembly GCA_009936675.1). Taxonomy (GTDB): domain Bacteria; phylum Bacteroidota; class Bacteroidia; order Flavobacteriales; family Flavobacteriaceae; genus UBA8316. Next base: position 2,019 of record JAACDY010000207.1, on the reverse strand, counting down.
GGCGTTGTTCAATACAAAATCCTCCTTGGGAGAATCGTCACTATTGTAACGCCAATCTCTAAAAAGGTTGTCTCCAAAACCCACCCTTTCGGTAGCTTTTAGGAATCGTGCGGGTATGATTTGATCCGTATCCACATTTTCAATGGGTAGGGGGACGGCGGTGCTGTTGAGTGTGTCGAATTTATCGTATGCCATTAGGAATTGATTAGGGTTCGTGGATCGGTTACTTTTCCGGTTACTGCTGCTGCGGCTGCCATGATAGGACTGGCCAAAAGGGTTCTAGAACCGGGGCCTTGTCGTCCTTCAAAATTTCGATTGGAAGTACTCACGGCATATTTTCCCTGAGGGACTTTGTCGTCGTTCATGGCCAAACAGGCCGAACAGCCGGGTTCACGCAATTCAAAGCCCGAAGCTTGGAGTATGTCCAAAAGTCCTTCGTCTTTGATGGCTTTTTCAACCTTGTGAGATCCGGGAACCAACCAAGCCGTAACATTATCGGCTTTTTTTCGTCCTTTTACAATTTCGGTAAATGCTCGAAAATCTTCTATTCTTCCATTGGTACAACTACCGATAAATACAAAATCGATGTCCTTACCAATCATGCTTTCGCCTTCGTTATAGCCCATGTAATCGAGCGATTTCTTATAGGTGGCGGCACCGCCTTCGATGGCGTCGGCCGTTGGGATACTTTTGGAGATTCCCATTCCCATACCTGGGTTGGTTCCAAAGGTGATCATCGGTTCTATTTCAGCACCGTCAAAGAAAAATTCTTTATCGAATGTGGCGTCTTCGTCGGTGTAGAGTTCTTGCCAATAGTCCATGGCCTTGTCCCAAGCGGCTCCTTTTGGAGTAAACTCTCGGTCTTTGATGTAGTGAAAGGTCTTTTCGTCGGGGGCGATCATTCCACCTCTTGCACCCATTTCGATGCTTAGGTTACAAACGGTCATACGCCCTTCCATGCTCATGTTTTTAAAAACATCACCTGCATATTCGACAAAGTGTCCTGTTGCACCCGAAGTGGTCAACTGTGATATAATGAAAAGTGCGACATCTTTTGGCGTAACTCCTTTGTCAAGCTCACCATTGATGGTAATCCTCATTTTTTTGGGCTTGGGCTGAAGGATACACTGGGTGGACAAAACCATTTCTACCTCAGAGGTGCCGATACCAAAAGCGATGGCTCCAAATGCACCGTGGGTGGAGGTATGCGAATCCCCACAAACGATGGTGGCTCCGGGAACGGTAATACCGTACTCGGGTCCCACCACATGGACGATTCCATTTTTTTCATGTCCCAATCCCCAGTAAGAAATACCGTGTTCGGTAGCGTTTTTCTCCAAAGCATCCAACTGTTTGGCCGATAGCGGATCCTGAACAGGAAGATGTTGATTAATGGTGGGGGTGTTGTGGTCTGCCGTAGCAAAAGTACGTTCCGGATATATCACTTTGATGTTCCGATTTTTAAGACCTAAAAAGGCCACAGGACTGGTCACCTCGTGCACCATGTGCCGATCGATAAACAGTACATCGGGTCCCTGATCAATTTGTTGGACTACATGCTTGTCCCAAACTTTATCAAAAAGTGTTTTCTTCATCGTGCTGCAAAAATAAGCGTTTTATAATCCGCAGGCCTCAATAATTTTGGGAATGTCATCGTCACTGACTTCCTTTTGTCGGTCTGCTACTTTTAAAAATTCTTTGTAAACTATATCCAACTGAAGTTTGTCCAATTCACAGCCGATATTTTTGGCACGGTAGGCCAATGCGGCGCGACCACTCCGAGCGGTCAAGACGATGGCGGATTGGGTAACACCAACATCGTGAGGATCCATAATTTCGTAGGTTTCCCTTTTTTTGATGACACCGTCTTGGTGGATGCCAGAACTGTGGGCAAAAGCATTTGCTCCTACCACAGCTTTGTTCGGCTGAACGGGCATTCCCATACTTTCAGACACCAATTGACTGGTGGAGTATAGTAATTTAGCGTTGATATTGGTGTCCAAATTCAAATCGGGGTGT
>JAACDY010000034.1 GCA_009936675.1 Bacteroidota bacterium | reverse complement strand
CTCAAAAGCAATATTTCTATGAACCGTGAATATACGAATGTCGGGAAATTTGGCAAGGGCAATTTCATCTTCAGCTCCCTCAATCAACTCTCTTCTGTTTCCATATTTGAACCCTTTTATGGGCATTTCCATATTTGACTGTCCCGAAGCCAACCATATTTCACCCAATAAAACATCACTGATATTTATGATCTCTTTTCCCGCCTTCACTCTTATTTGGTGAGGGGTATGATCCACTTTGGGCGTTTTGATCTGTGATTGCCAAGCCCCTGTAGAATCCGACAGGGTAATTGATTTTTCTCCCCAACTGCTTTCAAGTTTTACTTCAACTCCTTCCCTAGCCCACCCCCAAATCGTAACAAGGGTGTCTTGCTGAATCACCATATGATTCTGAAATAGACTGGCCAAAGAAAGATTAACTTCTTCTACTTGGGTTTTACAACCAAGGATCAAAAGGGACAGCACTAATATTAATTTTTTCATCTTCAGGTATTTTTAACCTCTTTAATGTAAATGAAGTTCTCAGTTGATCATCTTATCAAATGATGGGTTCCATTGATGCTATTTTCGCTTATTGTCGTGTGGATTGGTCGGGTAAAAGATTTTACTTGATTCCCCATTGACCACCTTTGTTATTCCATATTTATACCCAAGACGATGGGTGATGATCTCCAAGGTATCCTCAGGTTTTTCCTCAATGGGTTCTGTGTAAATATTCCAACCCATATAAGGGGCTTTTTCCGAAGCATATCGGTATCCAATTCTGACGCCTGGATCTGTAATGGAAACAAATACTTTCCCCTTCTTTATATCAATATTGGGTGTCTCGGACAATTGTGCTTTACCATTGGGATAAAAAGAATTGATCAATTCAACCTCATCAATAAACCCCTTGTCGTCAACCGCATTCAACCAGCGTTCACATTCTGTTCTTAGGGTTGCCAATACATCAGCATATGCAGGGTCGTTGGCAATATTATTCAATTCATGTGGATCATTTTCTGTATCAAAAAGTTCCTCCTCAGCCTTGCTTTGCCTGAACCAAAGCGACTGATTTTCATCCAATTCTCCAGCATCGCGCATCCTCAATAATTCTTGCATGACATCCATTTTTTCTCGATAAGCCAGAGGAAGGTAATAGGGTCGGTCAGGATGAAAGTTTTTTAAATATTTAAATTTTCTATTCCTAACGGCGCGAATCATATCGACACTTTCATCAAATCGATCGGCATGTGCATGAATAAATGTTCTGGGGGTTTTGGATTTAAATCTTCCCTCAAAAGCTTGTCCCTCCATATAGAAAGGGGGTTCAATCCCGACCATTGACAAAAGGGTTGGGGGAAAATCAACAAAACTTGTCAATCGATCATCCCGCTCTCCTGCTCTTTTCTGGTTAGGATACCTAATGATCATGGGAACCCTAAGCCCCGAATCGTATAACAATCTTTTTTGTCTTGGAAGTGGGCCTCCATGATCAGAATACCAAACAATTATGGTCTTCTCCAAAAGTCCATCCTCTTCCAGTTGATCTAGAATATTACCAAAAAAGCGATCCATTCTAACCATATTGGAATACACCTTTCTCATGGCTTTTTTTCCGATTTCGTTCTGAGGTAAATAAGGGGGTACCTCAACTGACAAATCCTCTGGGACTTGGAGGGGTATGGTATCATTTTGGTATTCCTCAATGGTTTTATATCCTCTTCTTTCCCACCAATTTTTTAGGGATCGACTGGGGGGAAACTCCTCATAATCTTCCTGTCTAGCTTGTGTAGTCCAGATGCTGGACTCGTGAGTTACACCAGAATTAAAAATGGAAAAAAAAGGAGTTTCATCATCAGGCCTATTTCTCCAATGGGCGAATACGCTGGATTCATCCCAAGCCAATTCTGATTTAAAAAATTGATAATCCTCTTTGGCATTGTTGGTCGTGTAATACCCATTTTCGCGCATGATTTCACTCACCATTTTTACCTCGGGGGGTGGAACGACTTGATAGTCTATGATTCCAGCTTCACGGGCCGCTGCTTGCTGACTAAGTGTTCGCATATTTTGTGCACCAAAAGAATTGGGGTACAATCCTGTAGCCAAAGTCGCACGACTTGGAGAACAAACTCCTGAAACAGAAAAGTTATGGGTATAAACCACTCCTTCTTTGGCCAAACGATCCAAGTTGGGAGTGGGTGCTCTTGGATCACCATATGCATTTAGATAAAAAGGGCTAAGGTCTTCGGCAACTAACCAAAGCACATTTAAAGGTTTCTTTTCTTCAGTAATTTCGCAGGCTAAGACTAAAAGCACGCTGAATGTCAAAAGGTGGAATCTAAATTTTTTCATTTATTTTCATTTTGAGTTATCCTTAAAAAAAGAGACCATCTCCTCTTGAATTTCTTTTTTAAATACATTTTTACCATGCGCGCCATCCTTAATTGAAATTAATCTACTTTCCGCTTTCGCAGAATCAAGAGCCATTTCGAAAGTTTTACTCTGACAATAAGGAACTGTAAGATCGACCATTCCGTGAATGATCAAAAATGGCGGGGTTTTGTCATTGATATAAGTTATTGGATTGGCTGCTCTTGCTTTAGCTTTGTTGTTTTGAATTGCTCCACCAATAAGCCTTGACTCTGGAGATTTCACATCATCGTGAACCATTTTAGACCCACAAAGATCCATTATTAGAAAGTCCGTAGGGCCAAACCAATCCACTACAGCATCCACATGGCTTTCGAATTCCAAGTGGGAACCAACTTCTCCCTCCATCTCCTTGTTAAAGGATGTGGTTCCAGCCAGAGCAGACAGGTGCCCCCCCGAAGAAGAACCCGTTATCCCTATAAAACTAATGTCAAGTTGATACTGTTTTGCATTTGCTCTAATGAAACGAATCGCCGCTTTAACATCGTGAATCTGGGCAGGAAAAATAGCATCAGTACTCGATCTGTGATTGATTGAGGCTACCGCAAAACCTGAGTTTAATAATGGCTGAATCAATGATTTTTTGATGTAGTTACTCCCCTTATTATCATTAGCCCGCCACGCACTACCATAAATGGTTAACACAAGGGGGGATATTTTTGATCCTTGATCGGGCAAATAAATGTCCATCATATGATAAACCTCATTGTCTCCGGCATAGTTGATATTTTCCCATTTGGCTACTGGTAAATCTTGAGCATTCAATAGGCCCAACTGAAGAAATATCAAAAAATAAATTCTTTTCATCTCAAATGGACTTTAGCATTTTAGGCTGATTTCCAAAACCCAAATAATGATCTGCCGAGCATTCCAATATTAAACCATCATCGGAAAATTTGAATTTATAATTCATCCTTGCTGGAGTTTCATAGAGGTACACCCTTAGGTGAAATTCATTTTCATCAGTCCAAGCCCCATT
>JAACDY010000206.1 GCA_009936675.1 Bacteroidota bacterium | reverse complement strand
ACTACTGAATAATACCCCATTAGTAGAAAAGTATAATGTTACAAATAAAACAATAAGTTTGATTTTTATAACATCTGATGCTTTTAGACCATGATTTATTTTTTGGGGTTAGTTTTGTGATCGATTAAAATAGAAGGAAAGTGACAAATAATGATTTAGTGAATGTTGCCTCAGAGTTTGGTAATCCCATATACGTTTATGATTCGGAAAAAATAACATCTCAGTATCAAAGATTGACAACTGCTTTTAGCAAAATAGGAAATCTTAGAATTAATTACGCCACCAAAGCCTTGTCCAATATTTCCATCTTAAAACTGATGCGACAAATGGGTTCTGGGCTGGATACGGTTTCCATTCAAGAGGTTCAATTAGGACTGGCTGCGGGTTTTGAACCCCAAGCAATCATCTATACTCCTAACGGTGTTTCTCTAAGTGAAATAGGAGCAGTGGCTAAATTGGGGGTTCAAATCAACATTGACAACCTATCCCTTTTGGAACAGTTTGGCACTCGTCACCCCAAAACCCCAGTTTGTATCCGCATCAACCCCCACGTAATGGCAGGGGGAAATAGCAATATTTCTGTTGGACACATCGACTCTAAATTTGGCATCTCCATTCACCAAATCCCACACTTACTCCGTATCGTAGAAAATACCGCCATGAACATCAATGGCATCCACATGCACACGGGTAGTGATATTTTGGACATCGACGTTTTCCTCCATGCGGCAGAAATTTTATTCGATACCGCAAAGCATTTCAAAGAACTTGAATTTTTGGACTTTGGAAGTGGCTTTAAAGTACCCTATCACGAAAACGACATCGAAACCAATATCGAGGAACTGGGCGAAAAGTTATCCGAAAGATTTATTGCCTTTTGTAAAGAATACGGCAGTGACCTCCAACTGATCTTTGAACCTGGTAAGTTTTTGGTCAGTCAGGCCGGGCATTTCGTCACTCAGGTCAACGTGGTCAAACAAACCACCTCCACGGTTTTTGCACAGGTGGACAGTGGTTTTAATCACCTGATCCGACCCATGCTTTACGGTTCCCACCACCAAATCGAAAACCTCTCCAATCCCAAAGGAAAAGAACGTTTTTACTCCGTGGTGGGCTATATCTGTGAAACCGATACTTTTGGTAGCAATCGAAAAATCGCAGAAATTACCGAAGGTGACCTGTTGGTCTTTAGAAACTCTGGTGCCTATTGCTTTTCCATGGCCAGTAATTACAATTCCCGTTACCGACCTGCCGAAGTATTATGGCATGAAGGCAAAGCCCATTTGATCCGTAAAAGAGAAACTTTTGACGACATCCTGCACAATCAAGTGGAAGTGGAATTCTCGGAAGCATCAGAGCAAAGAGCATAAGTTTAAAAGGATTGGTGCTCATCAACTGACTCCAATCAATACATTCGTAAATGCTGTAATTTAAACAATCACCCCCGACCCCAACAATTCCCTATCCTGATACCAGGCCACAAACTGGCCGGAAGTAATGGCCGATTGGGGTTGATCAAACAACACATAAAGCCCATCGGTTTGTAAAATAAGGGTCGCTTTTTGCAGGGGTTGGCGGTATCGTATTCTTGCCATCACAGCCATTTCCGTTCCTTCAATAAGGTCTAGGTCCTCTCTTACCCAATGCATGTCTTCCAGGCTGACTTTAAGGGCCCGACGCAGTAAACCGGGATGGTCTTTGCCCTGACCTACATAGACCACATTTTCTATAACATCGGTATCAATCACAAAAAGCGGCTCGGGGGTCCCTCCTACAGCCAGCCCTTTTCTTTGTCCGATGGTAAAAAAATGAGCCCCTTGATGGGTTCCCACAATTTTTCCATCAGTAGCTTGATAACGGGTTTTTTGGGATTGAGCAGTCAAGCTTTGGGCTGGCTCCCTGCCATCGTAAAAACTTTCGGGGATTTCTATGATATTACCCATTTTGGGTTGCAACTGCTGTTGTAAAAAATCGGGTAAACTCACCTTTCCGATAAAGCAAAGTCCCTGAGATTCTTTTTTTT
>JAACDY010000033.1 GCA_009936675.1 Bacteroidota bacterium | reverse complement strand
CTTTTCGGACCTGCACTTCAAGGCAGTGGTTTTATTGGGAAGCACCCCAGTCTATCGGCACTAGACAAACAGGGCAATATGGCCAGTGGGATCGACTTTAGGGCGGTTTATGCTTCTGTTCTAACAGATTGGCTGTGTGCCGATCCAGTGGATGTAGGCAATGCCATTAGTGGCCCTAAGCCCGATCTTTTAGGATTGGGATTGGGATGCGATGGTTCGGAAAACTTGCCCCTGACAGATGATCCGCTGATGCCACTCCACGCAGCAGTCAATGCAGATCAAGGAGTCAGCTTATATTTGACCATTAACGAATATGCTCAGGTTGAAATTGCTGTCTTTGATGTGTTGGGAAGAAAAGTAGGCAACACCATCGACACCCGTTTAAGCTCGGGAAGACACACCCTTTCTTTAATTGATCTTGCTGCCCATGACCTTCCTTCAGGACAGTATTTCTACAAAATCACGGTCAACCAAGACAAAACCTACAGTAAATCTTTTCTGCTGAGGTAGTAGCTATTTTTGCCTTATTTTTTCGAAAACTTCCTCTACCATTCGTCCCAATTCCAAGGCATCATTGTGACTCCACAACTCACTTTCTTTTTTGCCTGAGGCGATACAGCGGTTGACCTCCTCAATTTCGGGAACATAACCGTTGCCAGTTGAGGGAAAATCTGCTTGTATAGTATTTCCAGCTTGGGTCAAGCTAACTTTTTGGGCATTGTGCCAAAAACCATGCAATAGTATTTCTCCTTCGGTTCCCCCCAACTTGGCGTTGTTGTCACTTTCGTTGGCCATACCGCAATAGAGCACCGCTTGGGCATTTTCATATTGCAAGATCATGGAGGTCTGAACATCTACACCTGTGTTTGCAAAGAGGGATTGGGCAGCGATATATTTGGGTTTACCCAAAATAATATAGGCCAGAAAAAGGGGATACACTCCGATGTCTAGCAAAACCCCTCCTCCTTTTTTTGGATCCATCAAACGATGAGAAGAATCTATATTGAGCCGGTAAAAGGAAAACTCGGCATAGAGAAATTTAGGGTCACCGATCTGTCCCTCCTCTACCCATTGTTTGACTTTTCTAATGGCGGGATTAAAACGCGACCACAAAGCTTCCATCAGAAAACAATTTTGTTTTTGGGCCAAGGCTATCATTTCCTGCATTTCTTTTGTATTGAGCCCCAAAGGCTTTTCGCACAAAACTCCTTTTCCCGCTTGGAGTGCCGCCATACTCATCGCTTTGTGGTTTTGGTTGAGACTGGCAATATAAATGACTTCAATCTCGGGATCACGGTACAAATCCTCATAATTATCATAGGCTTTTTGACCGTCAAATTCACTATGGAAAGTCTTGGCACGGTCAATATCACTTGAAGCAACTGCAACCAATTCGGCTTGTGGTACTCCTTTTAAATCACCAGCAAACTTTCGGGCAATATTGCCCAAACCAGCGATTCCCCATTTTATTGTTTTGTTCATTCTATAATCCTTAATTTTTGGAAATTCAATTTAAGATTTTATCAATTACGAATACTTACTTCAGTTAATAGAAATTTTTATAATTTGTGGTTCTTTTAAAAGATTAAATCCAATGAATAAATTGATTCTATTCGTTTTTCTTATGCCACTTCTTATCTCTTGTGAGCAAGAAAAACAACAGCCCCCCAATATTGTTTTTATTATGTCCGATGATCACGCTTTTCAAGCGGTAAGTGCCTATGGACATGGTTTGAATAACACACCCAATATTGACCGTATTGCCCAAGAGGGAGCCCTGTTTAATAAGGGCTTTGTAACCAACTCCATTTGTGCTCCCAGTAGAGCAGTGATGCTCACTGGAAAGCACAGTTTTGTAAATGGAAAGGTGGACAACATCCAAGACTTTAATTGGGATCAACCCAATTTTGCTAAAAACCTTCAAGCCAGCGGTTATCATACCGCTATGGTTGGGAAAATTCACCTTAGGGGGCTCCCACAAGGTTTTGACTATTCTGCTGTTTTGCCCGGTCAAGGTCACTACTACAATCCCGATTTTATCATCAATGGGGTAAAGGAACGCATACAAGGCTATGTAACCAGCATCACCACCCAATTGAGTCTGGATTGGCTGAAAAATAAAAGGGACAAAACCAAACCGTTTTTATTGTTGTATCACCAAAAGGCTCCCCACAGAAATTGGCAATCCGAAGAAAAGTATTTGACCCTTTTTGACGATAAGACTTTTGATTTTCCAGACAACTTCTTCGATGACTATGAAGGTCGTCCTGCCGCAGCTGCACAAGAGATGATGATTGCCGCTTCCGAAGAGCAGATTGCCGCGGCCAATGGCAACGGAGGTCATGGACGTTGGGGACACGATTTTAAATTTCTCGTTGACCCCTATGGCAGAGAAACCCGATTCAATAGAGAACTCGAACGCTTTACCCCCGAACAACGAGAAGCTTGGCTAAAGGCCTATACCCCAAAAAATGATGCGATGAAATCCGCCAAACTCGAAGGTAAAGAATTGGCCCTTTGGAAATTCAACCGTTACCTAAAAGACTATCTCAGAACCATACAATCTGTTGACGATGGAGTAGGGGAGGTCTTGGACTATCTCGATCAAAACGGCTTGGCTGAAAACACCATAGTCGTTTACACCTCCGATCAAGGATTTTATCTGGGAGAGCACGGTTGGTTTGACAAAAGATTCATGTACGAAGAATCCCTTAGGACTCCGCTTTTGATGCGTTATCCTAAAGAAATAAAAGCAGGTACTCAAATCGATCAATTGATCCAGAACTTAGATTTTGCGCCCACCTTTTTGGACTATGCAGGGCTAAATATACCCGAGGACATGCAGGGAGAGTCTTTTAGAAAAGTGGTCAGTCAGGAAAACAGCGAGTGGCGTGATGCCATTTATTACACCTATTACGAATATCCCTCAGTACACATGGTCAAAAGACACAATGGGGTAAGAACCGACCGTTACAAGCTTATGCATTTCTACTATGATATCGACGTATGGGAAATGTACGATTTGGAAAAAGACCCTTCGGAAATGAACAATATTTACGATGATCCTGCCTATGCTGAAGTGCAGGAAATTATGCATAAAAGATATGACGAGATGCGCGAAAAATATGGCGACTCTGATGAATTGGACAAGCAATTTATCGACAGCTATGTCAATCGTTAAACTCTTTTAGTTTAAGCTAAGAAAACCCTTTTTGATGTTTCGTTAAAAAGGGTTTTTTTATAAAAAAAGACTTCAAGCAAGATGAAACCATTTTTGACTCCTCTATTGATTTCCATTTTAGTGTTGGCCTGTCAACCGCCGGAATCCAAAACCCCCAACATCATTTTGATCATGGCCGATGACCAAGGATGGGGCGATGTGGGCTTTAACGGCCATCCCCACCTAAATACGCCCCACTTGGATGCCATGGCGCAGAATGGAGCTGTCTTTTCACGATTTTATTCGGCGGGATCGGTTTGCTCTCCCACTCGTGCCAGTGTGATGACTGGCAGGCATCCCGCCCGTATGGGCATTTGCAGTGCCAACTGTGGACATGTCAAAGATCAAGAGATCACTTTGGCCGAAATGGTCAAAGAAAAAGGCTATCGCACAGGGCATTTTGGCAAATGGCACCTAGGTACTCTGACTCGTGATGTATTGGACGCCAACCGTGGGGGCAGAAAAAAGAACGACATCCATTATGCCCCTCCTTGGGATCACGGTTTTGACGTTAGTTTTGTTACCGAGTCTAAAGTACCGACCTGGGATCCCATGATCACCCCGACCCAAAATGCGGAGGACGTCAAAGCCTCTTTGGTGGAAGGTCGACATTTTGGCACCTACTACTGGACAGGCCCTGGCCAACAGGTAACCGAAAATCTCCGAGGGGACGATTCCCGTGTGATTATGGATCGGGTGATCCCTTTTGTTGAAGAATCTGCGGCCAAAGGGCAAGCCTTTTTGTCTGTGGTTTGGTTTCATGCGCCCCATTTGCCAGTTTTGACTGGAGACAAATACAAACCTCCCTACGCCCACCTCAGCGAAGGCCAACAACATTACTACGGTGTCATTTCAGCTTTGGACGAACAAGTAGGCCGACTGAGGAACAAACTCAAAAGCCTTGGGATTGCTGACAATACCTTGGTTTTTTATACCTCTGACAACGGTCCAGAAACCTCACTTCAAGTAAGAGATCAAAACATCCCCCACGGCAGGGCTCAGGGAATCACCAAAGGCCTGAGGGGCAGAAAAAGGAGTCTGCACGAAGGGGGCATCAGAGTTCCTGGTATTGTGGAATGGCCCGGAAAAATTAAAGCGGGAACTCAGATTGATACTCCTTGTTTTACTTCGGACTACTTCCCGACCATTGCCCATATTTTGGGGATTGATCTAGAAAAATACCAACGACCTTATGACGGGGAAAATCTCATGCCCTATTGGAAGGGTCAAAAACAAATAAGATCCCATCCCTTAGCTTTCCAATTTGGAAAACAATACGCTTTGATTGACAATCAACATAAAATGTACGGTATTTCTGACGGTTCAATACAACTTTTTGACCTGTTGAACGACCCTTCTGAGGAAAAAGATTTGTCAAAGGCTGAGCCTCTTCTATTAAAGCGTTTACGGTCTAAATATCAAGACTGGAATACGAGCATTCAAAACAGCCAGTCAGGGAAGGATTATTGAATTAGTCTTAACTTGCAATAGATTTAAACGCTATTTATAACCATGAAGCACATTCAAGAATTGATCGATTTGATCACTTTAGAAAAAAAAGGAGAAAATACTTTTGAAGGGAGAAATTTCCAAACTTCTTGGGGTCGTGTTTTTGGTGGACAAGTATTGGCGCAATCGCTTCATGCGGCCTATCAGACGGTTCCTCAGAATCGTTTTGCCCATTCCCTTCACGGTTATTTTATCTTGGGTGGAAATCTGGATTTACCTATCACCTATGAGGTGGACATCATCCGTGATGGAAAAAGCTTTACCACCCGACGTGTCGTGGCTTTTCAGCAAGGCAGGGCCATTTTCAATATGTCTGCCTCATTCCAACTTAATCAACCCGGTGTGGATCATCAATTTTCCATGCCCAACTTTATTCCCCCCGAAAAACTCTTGAGTGACCTAGAGCAGTTGGAAGCTCAAAATACGGACATGGAGGCCTACAATCGATTTAAAAAAATAAAACCTGAGGTCATTGAATTCCGACCCGTGGAAAAACTCAGTCTAAGGGATGACATCGATGCCCCTGCAGAAAGTAATTATTGGTTTCGTTCTAAAGAAAAAACACCATATGGAATGGACATCCAGCACCAACTGTTGGCCTATATCTCTGACTACGGTTTACTGCGAACGGCCACCCTACCCCATAAAAAAGAGTTGAGTAAATCTCCTACTTTTTATACCAGCTTGGATCATGCACTTTGGTTCCACCGTTCTTTTTCACTACAAGAATGGCTGCTCTATGCCATGGACAGCCCTAGTGCTTCCAATTCCCGTGGATTTTCCCGGGGTTCAATTTTTGACCGTGACGGCCTTTTGGTCGCCTCTACTGCCCAAGAGGGACTCATTCGACAATTGACCTAAACAAAATGATGATCCATTATTTTTCCCAAACCT
>JAACDY010000032.1 GCA_009936675.1 Bacteroidota bacterium | reverse complement strand
ATTGCGCTTCAAATTCATGACGGAGGGGGAATAAAAGTAAACTGGAGAAACCTCCAAGTTAAACCCCTTTAGAATAGTAGTTTTTAATTCCCAGTCTTCTATTTCCAATCAATTTCGGTCGCAGGATGATACTTGACATCCAAGGCTTCCAAAAGTTGACCGTGAAAGGAAAGTCTATGTGCATAGTCCTCCCATTTTCTGAGGGTGGCATTGGTCCATCCAATTTCGGCATGACCAATGATTCTCGGAAAAGCCATAACAGCAATATCATCAAAATCCTCAATGGTTTCTGTCCAAAGGGGAGCTTCCAAACCAATTATTTGGGTTGAATCTAGATCAGGAACTAAAGTCAATGGATCCCAGTCATAGGCTTTTTTAATCGGTAAATATCCAGCCCAAGAAAGTCCCAAAGGGGTGAGACTGTCATACTTCATATCCAAATAATTATAGGAAGCTGCGGAGATCAATATTTTTGATTTTTTGGGAATCACTTTGGAAAAATCTTCAGTTTTGGCCCAATATTGCAATAGCGTTTCCTCAGGGATATCGGCAGTGATGAGTTCATACCAACCCATAGGAGTTTTGTTGTATTTTTTTACAATGGCCAGCGTACGACTCATAAACCGATTAAAATCCTTCTCAGGGGTAACATGGGATTCATCGCCTCCAATATGGAAATAAGGACCGGGGGAGATTTCACTGATTTCTCGGATTACATCCTCTACAAAAGTGTATGTCACCTCTTTGTCCACGCATAAGGTAGAAAAACCTACCTCAATACCTGTATATAACTCGGTTGCTTTACCATTACAATTGAGCTCTGCATAAGAAGCCAGCGCAGCATTGGTATGACCGGGAAGGTCAATTTCGGGAACAATGGTAATGAATCGGTCCGCAGCATATTTTACAATCTCTTTAAAATCTTCTTGGGTATAAAATCCTCCTTCACCACCTCCAACTTCGGTTTGCCCACCGATTTCAGTGAGTTGTGGCCAAGATTTGATCTCGATTCGCCAACCTTGATCATCGGAGAGGTGAAAATGCAAAAAGTTAATTTTATAAATACTCAACAGATCAATATACCTTTTGACATCGGCAACCGAAAAGAAATGTCGCGCAACATCGAGCATGGCTCCTCTGTATCCATAGGTGGGTTGGTCAGTGATTTCACCTCCCGGAAGGGATAAAAACAGGGTTCCCCCTCGAAGTTTACTAAGGACGACTAATTGCTCTAAGGTTTTTAACCCTCTAAAAACTCCCTCAGTTGTTTTTCCCTTAACCGTAATTTTATCCGAGGCTATTTCTAGTTTGTAAGCCTCCTGTTCTGGACTAAAGCTCTTGTCAATTTCAATTGTAATGGCACCATCACCATCGATTGCATCAACAGCATCAAGCAGATCTTGTTGGGTGTGTTTTTTCCAAAAATTTATAAAATTTTGCGTGATCGCATTGAGTCGTTCGTCTGCGCCAATGGTTCTTATAGAACCGATCGCACCAAGAGGCATAACCTCATCTGAGGCCACAACCGATGAAGGAAGAGGAATCAATGGCGCTTTATCCAAAACATAAACAGGTTCTGGAGTATTACATGCACTCATCGCAATAAGGGTAAAAGCAGTGACAAAAAATATTTTTTTTATAAAATGACACATATCGTTTGATTAGAGTGAACGCTGAATTAGGTTTTTGGTAGCCATTATGCCCTCTTTTTCTCCCAAACGGCTCCCTTCATATTCAACACCAATATAGCCATCGTAATTGTTTTCTTTTACGATTCCCATCATCCTAGCATAATCGATTTTAGTCTCATTTCCATTGTCATCAAAATCATAGGATTTGGCACTTACAGACTTTGCATAGGGCATCAACTCCGCTACACCTTGGTACATATCATACCAGTCTTTACATCCAGAGTCATTCCCCCAACCACTGGCAATACAGAAATTTCCGAAGTCAGGAAGGGTACCACAATTGTCAAGATTGGTTTGTTTCATAACTTTGGCCAGTAAGGCAGCATTAGAAGATAGTCCACCGTGATTTTCAACGATAACATTGATTCCCATGGTTTTGGCAAACTCACACAGACCGGTAAGCCCCTTGACAGATTGGTCAACCCATTTTTGGGAGTCTTTTTCACCTGCTAGATTTACGCGAATAGAATGACAACCGATTTCGGCGGCCAATTCAACCCATTTTTTGTGTTGTTCAATAGCGGTCTTGATTACGGCTGTAGAGGAGTCTGCAAGATTACCCTCTACATCCACCATTATCAATACATTGGAAATGTCATTGTCTTTTGCCCGTGAATTCAGTGTTTTGGCCAGACTACTTACATTTTTACTGGATGTTGTTCCGTTTTTTAGTTGGTCAAAATAAAATTGATTGACATATTCGACTCCTGCAAATCCCATTTTAGCCGCATAAAAAGCAAAATCATGGGCGTCTTTTTTACCAGAGAAAAAAGACTTATTCATGGACCACTGAGCCAAGGAAATTTTATTTTTTGTAATGTCATTGTTGGAAAAAAGGGGAATTGGCAATGCCATCCCAAGGGTTGTAATACCAGTTAAGGATAAAAAATGTTTACGATTCATAACGATTTAAGTTTGGAGTTTTAAGTTAATATTTTCGTTTGATATCACCTTTTAATTTTTGAAATTATTATGGATAATGAATAACTTATGATTCAAGTTATCAATAATAACCTTACCGAATGCTTATCGATACTCAAAGAGTATATTAAGTAAATAAATACCTCAGTTTATTATCAAAAGAAAATTAAAACATTAAAAAAATCACTTTATCTATGGATACTCTGATTGATATTACTGACCAGAAACAAACCACATCAGAAGCTAAATTGCGCTATTTTATCAATTTTTCAAACAATTGGTATTTGCCCTTTGGTATAATTGTTAAAATCCAATAGTTGAGGAATATGATTCTTCAACTAAAATATCTTTTGAATTAAGAGTTATTTAAAAATGGTAGCGCTTGAACAATTCCACCGCTTGATAATCAGAAAGTCCCAAATCTCTGTAACGTTTTGCACTCAAACGGTTTCTTTCTTCAGCACGTAACCAAAACTCACGGTCGTCACTTCCTTGGAACATGACGCTGTCTTTTTGGGATTGGTGATAAAATATGGCTTTGCGCTTTCGCAAAACTTGGTCGGGACTCATTGGAACGGCCATTTCGATTTCGTGTACTTCGAATTCTTGCCACGCTCCTCTATAGAGCCATACCCAACAGTCTTTCATAAAGGGAGCTGTTTTGAGTTGAGTGATGGAATCAAAGAGGATTTCCAAACAAATGCGGTGGGTTCCGTGAGGATCGGCCAGATCACCAGCGGCAAAGATTTGGTGAGGCTTTATCGTTTCGATCAATTCATTGGTAATATCAATATCCACTTGAGATGGTGGATTTTTTTTGATTTTACCGCTCTCATAGAAAGGAAGGTTTAGGAAATGAACTTGGTCGTCTGGAATTCCGATATAACGGTTGGCGGCCAAGGACTCCCTTTTTCTGATGGTTCCTTTTAACTTTCTCAAAGCCAAAGAATCTATGGTATTTTTTTCTTTGTGTAGCAATTCCTTTTTGATTGCTTCATATGCTGCGGAATCGTCGCTGATATCAGAGATAACCTCAATATACTTTAGTGCCTCATCATCTGAAACTGCAATATTTCCAGAAGTTTGATAGGCCACATAAACCTCATGCCCTTGGGAAACTAAGCGATCAAAAGTACCTCCCATCGAAATCACATCATCATCGGGATGAGGACTGAAAATAATGGATCTTTTTTTCTCTGGCATACGACGTTCGGGTCGATTGCTGTCATCGGCATTGGCCTTTCCGCCGGGCCAACCAGTGATGGTGTTTTGTAAGCGATTAAACATTTTGATGTTCAGATCATAATAATTGCCCTCCAAGTTCAAAAGCTCAGACATCCCATTTTGATTGTAGTCTTCCTCAGTGAGCTTTAGAATGGATTTATCCGTTTTTTCACACAACCAATAAACCGCTTTGCATTGATTGGAAAGGTTGCTCCAATCACAGTTTCCTGTAATCCAAGGGGCTTTGATTCGAGTCAATCCCGAAGCTGCATGTTGATCCAAAACCAAAGTAGTATTGTTGTGCTCCTGAAGATAGGTAGTGGGTATGCTGGGAGTTATACTGCCTTCAACTGCTTTTTGAATGATTTCACTTTTGTTGGTTCCCCATGCCAAAAGTACAATTCGCTTGGCCGAAAGTATGGTTTTAATACCCATGGTAATGGCCTTTCTGGGAACATTTTCAATGCCATAAAAAGCTCCAGCAGCATCATAACGCGTTAGGTGATCTAGGGTGACCAAACGGGTTTGAGAATTGATATTTGAGCCCGGTTCATTGAAGCCGACATGCCCAGTCCGTCCAATCCCCAACAATTGAAAGTCGAGTCCACCCAAACCAGCGATCTTTTTTTCATAGGCTTTACAGTAGTCCCTTACTTTTTTTGGTTCCAATGTTCCAGAGGGAATATTGATGGTTTCAGCAGGAATATCGATATGGTCAAAAAGATTTTCATGCATAAAAAGGTGATAACTGTTGATGTCATTGGGTTCCAGTCCAAAGTATTCATCGAGGTTAAAGGAGATCACATTTTTAAAACTCAAACCTTCCTCTTGGTGAAGTTTAATCAACTGATTGTAAACACTGATGGGAGAAGAACCAGTTGCAAGTCCTAAAACACAAGGCAATCCATTGGATTGTTTTTCCTTGATAAGTGTTGCTATTTCTTGAGCTACTGCTTCAGAGCCTGATAGAGAGGAATCGAAAGTAACGTTGTGGAGTTTTTCAAACCGGTGTTCTTCGAAAGCCCCAGGAGACTGATATGAGATTTTTTTCTGTTTCACTGATTAGCGAAGTTTTATAAGTAATTTATGCAAGTTGCAAAGATAGGCGTATTTTATTAAAATTTGATCAAAATTTAAATTTTGAAATGATAATCAAATACCAAAAAAAACACTAAAATTACACTTCAAAGGAAAAAGTTTTATTGTGATTGTTGAAATCTGTTGTACTTCTAAAGCCTCCCTTACCAATGCCGTTAAGGGAGGAGCATCAAGACTGGAACTTTGTGAAAATTTATTGGAAGACGGACTTACCCCATCTACAAAATTTCTTGAGTATGTATTGGATTACTCTCCCATTCCTGTTCATGTTTTGATACGTCCTCGTCGTGGAAATTTCGTTTACACACTGGAGGAAATTAAAACAACAGCAAAACAAATTGAAATGGCCAAATCGATCGGAGCTCAAGGTGTTGTAATGGGAGCTCTCAACGAAGATCATACCCTAGCCCAAGGTGTACTTAAAAACTGGGTTAAAATAGCCCACCCCATGGATTTGACCTTTCACCGTGCGTTTGACCGGGTTCTCAAGCCCAAAGAATCCTT
>JAACDY010000031.1 GCA_009936675.1 Bacteroidota bacterium | reverse complement strand
TTACAAAAATAATATTGGGAGGTTGTTGTTCTTGTTTGATGGATGATGGACCACAAGCGGTCAACATCAAACACATTAAGTATATCAGTTTTAAATTCACGCTTTGATTTTTTTATATTGGACATCATTGCTTTTTTGTTACATTTGCGTGTACGCACACAAAATCTTAATTAATCATATAATGAAAACCAAATTTAACTTTTTTAGTCAATTGTCCTTCCTAACAGTGGCTTTATTTTTATGTTCTAACACAAGCGCTCAAACAGAATGGAAATCTCTTTTTAATGGCAAAGATCTGTCGGGTTGGGAGGTGAAAAATGGAACTGCTAAATATCACATCGTCAACAATGCCATTGTGGGTACTTCCCAAATCGGAACGCCAAATACTTTTTTGTGCACTGAGAAACTGTACAGTGATTTTATCCTAGAATTGGAAGTATTGGTTGCTCCTGGGCTGAATTCTGGAATCCAATTTAGATCCAACTCAATGAAGGAATTTAAAAATGGCCGTGTACATGGGTATCAGTCCGAATTGGACACCAGTAAAAGAGCATGGTCAGCAGGAATTTTTGACGAAGCACGCAGAGGCTGGTTGTATCCCCTTACCATCAACTCCAAAGGAAGCGCTGCTTTCAATAATGGTGGATGGAACAAGGTGAGGATTGAAGCCATTGGCAATACTATCAAAACTTTTTTGAATGGGGTTCAGTGTGCCAACCTTGTGGACGACATGACCGACAAGGGTTTTATCGCCCTGCAAGTGCATTCCATCAGAGACAAATCTCAAGAAGGGAAGACCATTCAATGGAAAAATATCAGAATTATTACGGAAAACCTAGAGCAACACAGATCAAAAAACCAACCACACGCTCGACAAGTCAGCTATTTGACCAATACACTAACCCAAGAAGAAGTAAGAAAAGGTTGGAGATTGCTTTGGGATGGAAAAACTACCAAAGGCTGGAAAGGAGCCAAATCTGACAACTTCCCCAAACATGGGATTGAAATGGTTGATGGAACCATTCACTTCCTAAAACACCAAGAATCGAAGGATTATAAAAAATCTGGAGATATTGTTACCCAAGAAAAATTCGACAACTTTGAATTGGAGGCTGATGTTATGTTTAAAAAAGGAGGCAACAGTGGTGTCAAATATTTTGTAGATGCACTGGCGGAAGGAGACGGAAGAAACATTGGATTTGAATTTCAGGTACTCGACAAAGATCATCCCGATTACCACAAAGGAGTTGACGGTAACAGAACCATAGGATCTCTTTATGATCTAATTTCAGCCGAGAACCTTTCTGAAGCTAATCGCGACAACATCAGAGCCAATGGCGCTGATCGATGGAATAGGGTGAGAATTGGTGTAAATGGAGGAAAAGTTCAACACTGGATTAATAATATTAAGGTTGTAGAATATGATCGTTATTCCCAATCGATGAAAAATCTGATCAAAAAAAGTAAATACGCCAAACACAAGGGCTTTGGAATGGGAAGCAGCGGGAGAATCTTGCTTCAAGATCACAGCCCAGGGGACGTAAGGTTTAAAAACATCAAAATACGTGAGTTCTAGAATATTATTTTTTTTACTTTTTTTTAATGCTTTATCCAATTGTCAAAAGGCACCAAGCCAAGGCAATCGCCCCAACGTCATATTGATTTTGGTAGATGATATGGGCTATTCAGATTTGGGAGCCTATGGGAGTGAAATAGCAACGCCCAACATTGACCGACTGGCTTTTGAAGGAGTTCGGTTTACCAATGCCTATAATACCTCCAAGTGTTTTCCTTCCCGAGCAGCAATACTCACCGGATTGTATTCCCAACAAACGGGATATCACAAGAGTTTTAGACAACCCATGCGCAATGCTATCACATTGGGAGAATTGTTTCAATCGGCGGGATATACTACCCTTTGGTCAGGCAAACACCACAGCACGGAAAATCCTGTTGACAGAGGGTTTGATCACTACAGTGGGTTATTGGATGGTGCCGCCAATCACTTCAATCCTGGCATAAAACGAGAGGGGGAAGGTCAACCCGCTCAAAAAGGACTGACAAAAACGCCCATCAGTTATCGCAATTGGGTAATTGAGGGAGAAATTATTAATCCCTACACTCCCCAATCCAAAGACTTCTATACCACCGATGTTTTTACCAATTATGCCCTGAATTGGATGGAACAAATCGAATCCGAAAAACCTTTTTTTCTGTACCTCTCCTACACTGCCCCGCATGACCCTTTGATGGCTTGGCCAGAAGAAATTGAAAAGTACAAAGGTCGTTATAGTGAGGGCTATGAAGTAATTCGCCATCAAAGATTTGAAAAGCAAAAACAGTTGGGTGTACTTCCAGAAAATACAGTGCTGTCAAGGGCAGAACACAGCAAATGGGAAAGCCTAAGTGTTGCTGAAAAAGTCAAAGAAAGTAGAACCATGGAAGTATATGCAGCCATGATCGATCGATTGGATCAGAACATCGGCAGAATCCTGACAAAATTAGAGCAAGAAGAAAAACTAGACAACACACTTATTCTTTTTACCTCCGACAACGGTGGATCGAGTGAAGTCGTTAATTTACCCAGAGGATATGGAGAAGTTGGGACATTAACCAATTGGAAGTCACTAGGTAAAAATTGGGCCAATGTGAGCAATACCCCTTTCAGAGAATACAAAAACTGGAGTCATGAAGGGGGAATCAAAACTCCACTAATTGCCTATTGGCCAGCAAAAATAAAAAATAAGGGATCGATTACTCATCAAGCCGTTCATTTTATTGACTTCCTCCCTACTCTACAAGAAGTTGCTGAAGCAGATTATCCAAAGATGCTAAATGGTGATGTTATTTTTCCCAGCCCTGGGAAGAGTTTTTTGTCGCAGATGGTGGGTGAGCACTCTACCGAAAGAAAGGAGCCTCTATTTTGGCAATGGCAAAACGGAAAGGCCGTTAGGGATGGGGATTGGAAATTAGTTGCGTATAAGGGGGATTGGGAGTTGTACAATTTGAAAAATGATCCTGTTGAGGAAGAAGATTTAATACTCCAAGAGCCTGATAAGGCTGAAGAGCTAAAAAAATATTATGCCGAATGGGCAAAACAATACGGAACTGATTAACTAATAAATTTCAAAGAAATGAATCCAAGAATAATTTTTCTAAGCCTTCTGTTGATTTTATCATCATTTATAAGCTCCATCAAATCTGAATATGTGGTCACCGAGTATGGAATTATCGGAGATGCAAAAACCCTAAATACCACGGCCATCCAAAATTTAATTGACCGGGTGAGTGAAAAAGGTGGAGGGAAAATTATATTTCCCACAGGAAAGTTCCTCAGTGGAAGTATTGAACTTAAGGACAATATCGAACTCTATTTTGAATCAGAAGCTGTTTTATTGGGAAGTAAAAATCCTTTTGATTACAAAAAAGTGGTCTCAAAGGACACCCTCTCTACGCGCCACAACACTGCTTTAATCAGTGCTCATTTGAGAAATAACATCAAGCTTACCGGCTCTGGAACAGTCAATGGTCAGGGAGGATATTTAGCTTTGGCTCTAGACAGTCTGTATTATGCAGATCCAGACGCTTATTTCAAAATCTCAAGGAGCTATAATGAAAGAAGAAAAAGACCTAACGAAGGAGGAAGGCCTAACCTTATATTTTTTAATCAATCAAAAAACATACAGATCAAGGGCGTAACCCTAAAAAATGGGGCAGAATGGGTGACAAAAATTGAGTTATGTGATTAGGTAGAAATTGATAAAATAAAAGTGAAAAGCGATGTTTATTGGAATAATGATGGAATAGATTTGGTGGATAGTAAAAATGTGCGAATCACCAATAGCGACATCAATGCCGCAGATGATGCCATATGTTTTAAATCACATCACAAGTTTGCCTATTGTGAAAACATTTATGTTTCCAACTGTAGAGTCAGATCCAGTGCAAGTGCGGTAAAATTTGGAACTGCCTCTCATGGTGGATTCAAAAACATTGAGTTGGACAACCTACAACTTTATGACACTTATCGATCTGCAATTGCCATAGAGGCGGTAGATGGAGGTTTTGTTGATGGGGTAAAAGTGAGTAATATCAAAGCGGTCAATACAGGGAATGCTATTTTTATAAAATTGGGACATCGAAACGCACCTGGTACTGTAGGGAGTTTACAAAATGTGGAAATCAAAAATATTGATGTTACCATTCCCAAAGGAATTCCCGACAAAGATTATGAAATCAGAGGCCCCATGTTGCCTTTCTTTCACAATATATTCCCGTCTTCGATTACGGGTATTCCTGGACATGATGTAAAAAATGTCAGTATCGAAAATGTAATCATCAGATATCCAGGGGGAGGAAATCAAGCCTATGCCAACATGCCTACCTGGCGAATGGATGGGGTGCCTGAAAAAAAAGAAAGTTATCCCGAATTCAGTATGTTTGGGGAATTACCAGCCTGGGGATTATACGTCAGACATGTGTCAGGGCTAAAACTAAAAAACATAATTCTTGAAGCAGAGGAAAAAGATTACAGACCCTCAATCGTAATGGATGACGTTAAAAATTCAGAATTATCAGCCCTAGAGATCAAAGGGGAAGGATACTCCAAACAGATCGTTGTTAAAGATGTAAAAAACGTCAAGATCACCAATGATGAAATGGTTGAAGTAGTAGGGAAAAACTCAGCATCCAATTAAAATGAAAGGAACCATCGTCGCCATAATGCTATTTTTTGGGCTCAATGGTTGCCAAGAAGTCTCATCACCCCCACCCAATATATTGTGGATAACTGTTGAAGACATCAGTACCAATCTTGGATGTTATGGAGATTCTCTTGCCTACACCCCTAC
>JAACDY010000205.1 GCA_009936675.1 Bacteroidota bacterium | reverse complement strand
TCAACTTTCTGGCTTTTTGTCCCAATCCAATCAAATCAAAATAATTTTCAAATAGGTCCATTGACTGATCAAAAGGGCTGATCAAGATTAATTTTTTGATTTCGGGATGGTGAGCACAAACATGAGCACTCGAAAATCCGCCCCCGGAATGCCCCAAAACGGCTTCAAAAGGCCCCCAATGATTCAATAATGTATCCAATGTGAGAATAAACTCGGGGAGATTGGTGGTCACACCATGAGATTTGCCGTGGGCAGGTGCATCAAAGGAATAAATGTCGCAATCCAAAAGCATTAATTTTTCTATTATTTTAAAAAAATTAGTCGCTCTACCGCTCCACCCATGCATGATCATGATCTTGGGGCCCTTTCCCTGCCAATGATAACAAAAAACACTTTTGTCCAGCCCCTGGATGTAAACAGAGGATTTTTGTGCCTTTGACAATACAGGAGTTTCTCGTTCCAGAAATTGATACCTAAAAGGTTTGGCAAAGAAAAAAGCGGCAAATCGCATCGCCAAGTTGGGGTGCAAGAACTCAAGCATCCTCAATATGTATTTAAAAGCGGAGGGAAGTACGATCCCCTGATTGTCATTTCTGGGTTTGTCCATGAATTAAATGCTGACTAATAAAATTCCTTTAAAAATTACCATAGGCGAAAGTAAATCAAGAAATCATATTATGATTCGGTTGAGGTATTTCTAGCAGACCTATGTTTTTATAACTCCTATCGATGATGATCAATTTGGAAAAAGGTTGAAATATATTACAATTGATTTAAAAATTATTGGAATATTGACAATTTGAATGAAAGGTTATCATTTAGTAAACTAAAAACCCCTATTAAATGATTTTTACTAAAATTTCATACATTTACAGTTATATTAACCGATACTTTAATTATGAAAATCTTTAAAACTTCAATACTCGTTCTTATTGCTACCCTACTCTTTTCCTGCCAGCCTGTCGTAGAGTCTGCACCGGAAATTGATTTAACAACTTATAATCTCAATTTAGCTACCGCCCAAAAACTCTTCGCCTCTTTTTCGACCGAAGATATCGAAAGTCAAAAACCACTCTTGTGTCCCGGTATCACTCATTATTCTCCCTTTTATGGAAGTGAACCTTCTAAACTGGAAGGTTTTCTGGCAGCTAGTAAAGCGTGGATGGACAATTTTGATGAAATAACCTATTCCGATGCAAAATGGTTCCCAGGAACAGATCAATCTGGGAAGCCTGACGGTTCCGTGATGACCATGGGAAAATGGACTTCCACAAACACTGCTACTGGAAATGTAATCACTATTAATGCCTTTCATACTTTTGTGTTCAATGCAAAAAATCAAATTCACGAGACAAGAGACTTCTTTGATGCCTCTGGTGTAATGGCCGCAGCGATGAAAGTTGATTAATTAACCCATCTACAAAAAACAAAGCTCTTCTCCTAAAAGAAGAGCTTTGCTTTTTTAATTAATCTGGTTTAATATATTTTATTGATAAAAACTTTTTTATGCAAAAAAGAATTTTAACACTGTTAATCACTTCATTGGTGATCATGGGACAAACCAAAGTTGAAATAACTGTTCAACAATCTATATCGCCTGAAAAAAATAATTCAAAATCAAACTTTGAAAAGGGCAAGCCCAATATTCTTTTTATCGCTGTGGACGATATGAACGATTGGGTAGGTTACCTTGGTGGTCATGGTGGAATGAAAATTCATACCCCAAACATAGATAAGCTGGCACGTGCCTCAATGGTTTTTACCGATGCTCATACCCCCTCGCCTGCTTGTGCTCCTGCCCGAGCAGCCATACTATCGGGAGTACATCACGCACGGTCTGGTGTTCAAAATACCCACTGGGGTGACGGCCCCGAATGGAGAAAATTTCCCAAACTAAAAGATGTAGAAACCTTAGAACAATTTTTCAAAAACAGGGGCTATAAAACCCTTGGAGCGGGTAAAATATACCACAGCCAGGCTCCTCCGTGGACACCCACAAGTCAGGTCGAGCCCGAAAATTGGGATTTTTATTATCCCAGTCCATACATTTCCCATCCCTATCAGATTCGGGCACCCAAAGAAGTAATCTATCCCAAAGAAGTAAACAACAAGACCCGACCAGGTGATGCTGATGGAAGTGGCGAAAGCAGTTGGTGGACTTGGGGACCTTTGGCTGTTAAAGATCAAAAAATGGCCGACTATCAAATAGTGGATTGGGCCAATTATCAACTTAAATCAGATCACAAAAAACCTTTTTTTCTTGCTGTAGGAACTTGGAAACCACATGACCCTTGGGAAGTCCCTCAAAAATACTTTGATTTATACCCATTGGAAGATGTTGTTCTTCCGCTTCATAAAGACAATGATCTCAAAGATGCTTTTGATCATGGCAGACGTTGGATTCACCAATGGGTTGAAAAAAACAAACAGTGGAAAAAAGTGGTACAATCCTACGCAGCTGCCATCACTTTCTCCGATGCCATGATCGGGAGATTGTTGGACCAACTAAAGAAATCAAAATATGCAGATAATACTATTGTTGTGCTTTGGTCGGATCATGGTATGCACATGGGAGAAAAGGAAAACATCGAAAAATTCACCCTATGGGAACGATCTACTCGTGTGCCATTGATAATATCCTATCCGGGGGTGATCCCAGCTGAAACAAGCTGTGACGAACCTGTGAGCTTAATGGATATTTACCCCACCCTAGTAGAGTTGTCCGGTTTTAAAAAACCTTCACATTTGGATGGCCACAGTCTGGTTCCCCAAATTAAAAATCCAAATACTGCAACGGCACCTGTTGTCAGCAGCTATCAATTTTCATGGACAGAAAAACCTTTTGAAGGGCACGCCGTAAGGAGTAAAAACTACAGATATATCTACTACCCCGACATCGGTCTTGAAGAGTTATACGATCATCAGACTGACCCCAACGAATGGGATAATATTGCTTACAAAAAGGAGAATCAAAGCATCGTTGAAAATCATAGAAAAGTACTTTTGGAAATGCTACCCAATCTCAAATGGAAATCAAAAAAACCAGAGGGTTATCATATTGATCCTGAGGGGAATGTAAGTTTTTTAAATTATACTGAATTCGCTATTCAAAACTAAAGCTCTGAGTGGTCAAAAGGTTTTTTCATTCCTTGGTTTAACTATCAATCATTTCTCCACTTGTAAAGATGGAACATAATTTTTAAATTTATATCTTGTAATAAAAATCAAAACGTTAAAAACCAGCAATTTGAGCTCATGATGAAGAGGAGTGTGATAATGGCGATTGCTTTTACTGTTGTGTTGTTTGGGCTACTACTAATCCCTCTCGATGGTAATGTAGACAACACCTTTGTTTTTTTCCTTGGAAGATTTCACCCTATCATTCTCCATTTGCCCATCGGGGGACTGATGGTGCTTCTGTTGATGGAAATCATCAACAAGTTTCGTCCAGAACTGAATTTAGACGCTGCTTGTAACATTTTACTGTGGTTTTCGGTAGTCAGTATTATCCCTACCATCTCTCTCGGTTTTCTTTTGGGATCGAGTGGAAGTTATGAAGATGAATTGTTGAACTTCCACAAGTGGTTGGGTTGGTTTACGGCTTTGATTTGTGTTTGGCTGGTGGTTTTTCGTCAAAAAAAACCAAACAAGTCCACGGGATTGTCTCGCTTCTATTATTTCTTTTTATCCATTAATGTAGTAATGTTATCATTGGCTGGCCATTATGGAGGCTATCTGACCCATGGGGAAGACTATTTGACCAAGTACATGCCTTTGGCCATGAAAAACTTCTTGAATATTGACAATATGGATGATGAGTATTTGGTCATCAATACCGTAATTGATTCTACTTCCAAAGAAGCTTTATACTACAAAAACAACATCAGGCCCATCGTGGAAACCTATTGTTTCGAATGCCATGGTGAGGAAAAACAAAAGGGAGACATGCGATTGGACACTTTGCATTGGAACATGATCAATGGTCGTGATGCTGAAAGATGGCACGCTGCCCTAAACGTTATCAATTTGGGGGAAATGCCCCCCAAAAAAAAGCCACAATTAAAAAACGAAGAACGTCAAAAACTAGTCGGTTGGTTGTCTAAAAATCTAGATAAAGCTGCCATCGCCAAGCGAAAGGATAATAAAAGGGTAATGCGAAGGTTGACCAAAGTCCAATACACCAATAGTTTGAATGAATTGCTAGGGGTATCCGTCAATTTTGGCGATGTTTTACCGAACGATGGAAAATCAAAAATGGGATTCAGCAATAACGGTAACATCCTTCAAACTTCGGCCCTTCACCTAGATTACTACCAAAAAATAGCGAGAGAGGCCCTGGATAAAACCATTGTTTTTGGAAACAAACCCCAATCCAAAAGATATAAAGTCACATTGGGGAAAAATTCAGGATGTGGAAATTCAGGTGCTGAATTTGGAGGCTATCAAACGGCTCCTGTTAACAACGAAGATTTGGTGGTAGAAATCCTAGATGATCAAGGAAATCCTATTGAGAGCGCTACCGATTCTGATGAAGATCCACTGACCCAAATCAAAAATAAGATTGGCATTGGCATGAGAGGTTCTGCCAGTAATCGTTACAATGTTGTCGATGAAGGTATGGTGTTGAGTTCTGCATTGCCTGCCAAAGAGGTTACCCCAAAGTCATGGCAAGGCCCTTCTCCCAATTTAAAATTATTAATCAAAGAAGATTTTCCAAGATCAGGTGATTTTGCTTTCAGAGTAGAGGCCTCAAAAGGCTATCATTCTGCAGCCATTGAGCGGTTAATTGATTTGAGAAATGATCAACCGGCAAGATTATCTTCCAAAACCATAAATGTCGTAGCTAAGGATCTTCAATACAACAATGATTTTGTTTTGAGAAATAATCATTGGTTGATGCCCAAAGATGTGGCCAAATCTGTTAAAACCACATTCACTTACTACGTCCCAAAGTCTGGTATTTATCAGATTGATTTGGTTCACCCTTATGTATCTGATGATGCCATGCCCTCCTACATAATGAGTCTTTTGGGGCAGAAAAAAGACGGGATCATAAGAAAGCGTATCAATATGGATGTGTCCTTGAAGAATCGAAAAAAAATCACAACGCCCGTTACATTGGTCTATCTGACTGAGGGAGAACACCAAGGAACCATAGGGGGTAAATTCTTTGTTGGATTCAGCCATATTGCAATTACTCCATTGCCAGAAGATGATCCATTGCCCAAAACACTTGAGAAGGAGGCCCTCAAAGACAATTCTAAATATGCCAATGTCAATCCTTCCATCCAAGTATTTGCAGGTTCTCGAACAGATGACGGTATGGATTATAAGACTTTTTCAGAATCAATAGAAGTCACTGCACCCATAGGGCAAGTTCAGCGTTTTGAATTTACTGGCAGATTGGAAAACCTACCCATCCCTTTGGGAAGCGATGATGTTAGTGGTGATTTGGCCAACATCTTTACGATTGGTCTTTGGAACAATCACTTGGTCAAAGAAAACAGCCTAAAAGGTCCTCCACTGCTCATAAAATCCGTGGAGTTTGAAGCGCCTTACTATCCCGTTTGGCCACCGAAAAGCCATTCCAATATCTTTTTCAACTCTCCCAATAAAGCTGATGCCGAAACCTATGCTGAGGAAATTATCAGTCGTTTCATGCAGCGCGCTTTCAGAAGACCCGTTGATTTCGGCGAATTGAACCGTTACATGAGTTTTTGGAAAGATATTAAAAACGACTTTGACCGATTTGAAGACGGGGTCAAGGAAGTTCTAATTGCTGTGTTGTGTTCTCCCAATTTCATCTATCTGTATGAACCTGAAATTCCTGAGTTGAAAGAAACAGAAGATCAATTTTATTTGGCATCACAACTTTCCTACTTTCTATGGAACGCACCTCCAGATAAAAAACTTACCGATTTGGCGGAATCAGGAGATTTATACGGTGAATTATCAAAACAAATTGATCGTATGATTGACAGTCCTAAGATTACCGAACTGGTCAATTCGTTTACATACGAATGGTTGCGATTGGATCGACACAAAAGCATGGACGTGGATGTGGAAGAATATGAAGATTTTACAAGATTTGTAAAAGAAGATATGTTTAAGGAAACTTACCACTTTGTTCAATATGTCCTAAAAAACAATTTGAGTATTATGAATTTTATTGATTCGGATTTTGCCATGCTCAATCAGAATCTTGCTGAATTCTATGGCATTGAGGGTGTAAAAGGAAATGAATTTCGACCAGTATCCCTTCCTGAGAATCAAAAGAGAGGGGGCTTACTTTCCCAAGGTTCCTTTTTGAGTGGTCACTCCGACGGTGTACAGGCCCACCCCATCAAAAGAGCGGTATGGTTAAAAGAAAAAATATTGGGAGACCATTCACCCCCACCCCCACCCAATGTACCCGAATTGGATCCCGAAACACCAGGTTTTGAAAACCTAACCCTCAAAGAACAATTATTTCT
>JAACDY010000204.1 GCA_009936675.1 Bacteroidota bacterium | reverse complement strand
TAGAATATCAGATTTCGGCTCTGAGGGTTGGGGGTTCGAATCCTCCCTGGGTCACGAATAAACCGCACAATAAGAAAAAACGCCAAGCTTGCTTGAGCGTTTTTTTGTTTGTGTGATTTTCAAAGCGGAGCTTTGTGAGGAAATTTAACCCTCCCTGGGTACGGATACACAAAAAAGGGCTTAAATGATTTTAAGCCCTTTTTTTATTTAATGAAAAGTCATTAATATGATCCTTACAATAGGAACGCTAAAGTTCTATTCCGAAGGTGTTGCTACATACTCCAATACCACGCTGTCAATGATAGTAACTTCACTAAAAGAGGCCAGTAAAGTAGAATAATTGACGGAAAGATCATCTGCTGAAGGCAGGCTGGATGGTGTTTCAGACAAAGCAAAAATGGTCATATAATAGGTAGATGTTGCTCCACTGGGATTACATGGGGAGGAATAAGTAATATTAGCCCCGTCTTTATTGGGCCCCATATACCATGCGCCATTGTTGGCTTCCCCATAGGGGATTTCGGTTACAGAAGGATCAATATTCCAGAGGGTGAGATAGGAATTTATTTCTTCGGGTTTTGGAAAACCATGAATGGAAATGGCCAGTGATCCTGTTCCCTCTGGGACATTAGACCATTGAATGGGAATTGATTTTTCGATTCCATTGACTTTTTGCTCACACTTGTAGGCATCCAAAAGGGAACCGCTGGCATCAATTGCAACACTCGACAGACTAAATGACGTTTGGGTCGAGGTAGCTGAAAAGCCAGCAGTTGAGTCAGAAGAATCATCTGTGCCCGTATCGGTAACACTATCATCCGAAGAAGAGGTGTTTCCGAGAGAAACATCGGTGCAGAATTTTACATTGCTGAATGATTCAACATTTTCTGAAGAACCAGCAGCTATACTTCCATTGGTTGGAAGATTGGTCGAACCTCCGTTTTCATCCACATGGGTAAAGCTAAAGTTGCAATTCTCATCCCAGTTGTAATTGATGTAATATTTTACTTCTGCTACTTCATATTCAAAAGAAAAAGCGTTGGTTCCTGTTTGAGTGATCCCATTTACAGAGGCACCGTTCACGGGTTTAAAGTCATCTGAGGGTCGAACAGGGTTTTGTATGGGTTGAGGAAATATCTGATCTTCTGGAGCTGTACTGGCAGGATCTATGATTACCACTCCCTTTACATAGGGCATAAAGTAAGGTGCATCGGCCGAGGCATGGTAACGATAGTTACCGTTACTGTCTGTTCGACCAAAGGCCTCGTCCAGGCTTTCTTCGGTAAATCCATAAACAGGATAGCCATCCAATGCATAGGCCAGTGGACTTTCCGAACCTACCATCTCTTCAAGGTGGGTGGGGACCAAGTGATAGTGGTAATCATCTCCCCTTCCAAAATGTCCTCCCCAGTCATCAAGTTCTCCTATCAAAAAAGCATTTTCACCCCTGTTGTTGAGTACATTAAAAATAGGCACCCCATTTACAGCCACTGCGAGTGCTCCCTTGAGGAAGTGATCTGTCGTATTCAATGCTGTTTCAGCCATTTCTGGTTGTAAGGGGATTGTCCAACTGTTATCCCCAGTGTAGTTTTGAGGAATTGGAACTTGTTCTTGCCAAGCAGTAATCCCTTTGCCCATTCCGTGTTCTGGCCAGCTGTAGGAATTGATGTAAAAATACTCATCATCACTGCTAATGGTCACGCCAGAAAACTTTTCAAAATGACTTACTATGGTCGCAAGAACAGAAGAAGTGTCGTTGGTTTCTGAAGTAGTTTCTGATGATGTGCCTGAATCGTTGTCGTCCGTATTTGAATTAGAATCGTCTGTATTTGAGTTGGAATCATCCGAATTTGAATCAGAGTTATCCGAATTCGAATCATTATTGTCGGGTGGGGTTGTTTCGGTATTAGAGGTATTTGAAGCTGGAGGAGCAGAATCATCTTCTTTGGCACATGCGACAATCACCAAGAATATAAAAGAGCAAACTGAGGTTAGCAATGAGGGTTTTTTGTGTTTTGAAAACAACGAAAAAGCTAAAAATGAAATAATTAATATAGAGAATAATATTAAAATTGTCCAAGCTCTAAATCTGCTTATTTTTCGATTTTGACTGCTTTTTAAATGGATCACTCTTTTACTGGAATTATTGAACTTTTCTGCCAATGCTATCCTTTCCATGATGACCAATTGATCTTCAATAGCAAAGGCCTCTAAGGGAAATTCTTGGATCGAAAGATCACCCTATAGACGCAACGTTACCATTCCATTTTCGGAAGAAATAAAATCCCCTGATAGGGTAGATTCAGCGTCCTGAAAGTGCCATATTTTGCCATTACCACCTGCGTGATGTCCTGTATGTGAAAACGAAAAGTTTGAAAAAAGGAATAGGAGTAAATAAAATTTGCGCATTTGATATAGTGTAAGTAAAGAAGGTGTTGTTAGTAGGTACAAACATAAACAATTAGCAACCAATAAATAAGATTAATGAACTAATAATTTTTATTCAATACAGGTTAAAATTTATACTAATTCATTAAAAATCCAGTACTGTTACATTATATTTATAAACGTATAGGAGTTTTACCTTTCAGAAGTTAAATCTTGAAAAGTTTAAGGATAAAGAGATTTTAAAAATGAAAATCTTGACTAGTGTTTTATTGGTTTTATGTTTTGCGCAACCCGTTCTTTCTCAGGCAAATAAGAAAGAACGTAACGTTTTTGAGAGTAACGAAGGAGGTTATATTTTGGCTCCTTCCCACCAACTTGATGAAATTGAGCCAGAAGCAAACTGGATTTGGGATTGGGGAGCGCAAAATCCTAAAAACTACTTCTTGCATATTCGCAAAAAATTTAATTTATCCACTACCCTAAAAGAAGCTCGTGCTTTTGTATCGGCTTTTTCATTCGCCGAATTGTATATCAATGGTAAACATGTAGATCGTGTGCCTACTAACCCAGATCCAGAATATCAAACTTATGAGGAGATCGATCTAATTCCTTATTTAAGAAAGGGAACCAACACCATTGCCGCGTTGGTTTACAATGCGGGTGTTGGATTGCATCATCGAATGGAAGCCCAAGCTGGATTTTTTTTTCAGGCACAAATCATTGACAAAGATGATCGCATTCAAAAGGTGAATAGTGATCGAAGTTGGAAAGTAGCTCGAGCGATTGCTTGGGATAACCAAACAAAGTTCCGTCAACACGATCGTACCATTGGCATGCAGGAACGTTACAATGCTCAGTTGGCGAACGAGGGATGGGAACAAAGCTTGTTTGATGACTCAAAATGGGAGCAAGCAAAGGAATTGGGTGTTCCTCCCATAGATCCCTGGAATCAAATGGTTGTTATCAAAAGAGAACGTTTGTTTTATGAAGAGATTAAACCAGTCAGAAGTTGGAATACAAATGGCTATAATGTTTATGATTTCGGAAGAGTAATTACGGCTTTTCCGCGCTTTAGGTTAACAGCAAACAGCGCCGGAATTGAATTGATTTTGGGAACAGGAGAGCGGTTGGATAATGACAGTATTCCCATGATGAAAGATAATGTAGATTACACAGACATCTACATCAGTAAAAAAGGGAATCAGAGTTGGCAACCCATAACATGGCGCGGTTTTAGGTACTATGCAATAAAAGAGGATGTTGAAGTGTTCATAGAGGATGTTTCAGCATTATTCCGGTCATTTCCTGTTCGTCGTGGAGGTCGTTTTAGTTGCTCGGACAAAAGGTTGAATCAAATTTGGGAGCTTGGAAGATGGACTATGCAAATTTGTGCACATGACACTTGGATGGATACCCCATGGCGTGAACAAACCCAATACATCGCTGGGGATAGCCGATATATGATTCGCTATGCAGCCTATCCGTTTGACCCCAACATCAAGTTGCTTCACGACTATAATATTTTGAGTGGATCGTTCTCTCAGCGACATTCAAAAAAAGGTGCCATTCGATCTCGTTACCCAACAGGATATCACTTAGGTCCCACCACCTCTACTTATATTCCCGACTATCAGCTTGAATGGATTTTGATGCTTCACGAGTATTATGAATATTATAAAGATCCAGTATTGTTGAGACAGGTTTACCCCAACTTGAAAGCTTTGTTAAAGTATTTCGAGGGTTATTTGTCAGCAGAACGTGGATTGATTGCTAATGTCCCGGGTTGGGTGGTTTTAGATCATCCCGATACTTACAAAATGGATGTGGACGGAGAAAATACAGCCGTGAATTGTCTTTACTATGCTGCCTTGAATTCAGCCGCATGGATGGCTCGTAATGTCATGAAGGAAAAAGTTCAGGCAGAACAATGGGAACAAAAGGCAATAAAAATTAAGACTTCAATTCAAAAACACCTTTGGTCTGAGGATGAAAACGCCTTTAAAGATGGCTTTGCAAGTTCACGGATAACCCAACAAACACAGGTGTATGCACTGCAGTATGGGCTTGTACCCAAACAAAGCAAATCATCTGTGCTAACGTTTATAAAACGTCAGGGGCGTTCTTGTGAACAGTCTTTCTCCTATTGGCTGCTCAATACTCTTTTTTCGGAGGGGGAGGGACAATGGGCACTCGATTACATTCGTACCCATTGGGGTGCTCAAATGAATGAAGAAGGTTTTGGCGGAGCTTGGAACGAAATGTGGAATGCACCTGAAGGTATGTCAAGATCTCACGCTTGGTCTGCTGGACCCACAGCTCTTTTACCAGAAAAGGTTTTGGGAATAGCGCCCTTATTGCCCGGTTGGGAACAGTTTACCATCAAACCTAATCTTTTTGATCTGGAATGGGCAGAAGCAAACGTACCTTCCAAGGCAGGTAACATCTTCGTTAAATTAAAAAAAATAAACCAGGGTGAAGGTGATGCAGATCTTCAAATCAATGTATTAGTCCCTGTGAATACAAGTTCAAAAGTTTACGTCCCTATATCTTCTGGTGAGCGTTTTGCCATTTTTGTGAACCATAAAAAAATATGGAATAAAGGGAAATTTATTTCTGTAGATGGAAATATTTCGTTTGATTCCCAGTCAGACGATCATGTAATTTTGAATATTCAATCGGGAAGTTATAAGATTAATGTCATCAGCAATGAATAGATACATTTTTCAGCCAAGTCCAAAGAAAGCTTTTATGTCTTGATCGAAGGCATCTAGGCGTCCCAGTGTGGTTTGAGTATAATCGAGACTTTTATCTTGGAGGTTCATATTTTCAAATTTCCCTACCCCTTGAGGCTGATCAAAGAAGAGCATTTTTTGATCTCATTTTCCTCCGCATAAGTATCAATATATTTGGTTTAATTAACTAAAACCAGTAAGAAGAGATTTGATATTTTTAAATTCTGGTTTTAGGCTATTGCAGTGATAAATGTTAAAATTTATTTTTTGTGATTTCATTCACAATTGCAATGCTCTAATTTAGATAACTTTAAGTGTCTAAAAACATTTAGTTATGGAAACATTAAATAAAAACTGGTTTGCATTTACGCTTATAGCCGTCATCTTTGGCGTTCTAGGATTTTTAGTGGGAAGACAAGGAAACCCTAATTGTTGCTCCATGAAAAAAGGCCCCCATGAAGTAATGTTCACAAATGGTCATGAATCTACGCTGATGATCGACAATGTTCAGGGCGTTAATGGGGTTAAGGTAATTGATCTGGAAAAGCATCAATGTTCAGGTG
>JAACDY010000203.1 GCA_009936675.1 Bacteroidota bacterium | reverse complement strand
CCTTGATGGGCTAACACTCCAAGAGGGTGATAAAGTTGAATATGTAGAAGAAGAAGGAAAAAAAGGGAAGCAAGCTTCGCAAATTTCTCTGTTATAATATACATTACGACTAAAGATAGAGCCTCCCTAGTGGAGGCTTTTTTTATGTCCTTGTCTTTCGAAAAAAGTCATGCAGTAGCGCCGCTGCCTCCTCGGCCATGACCCCCCCATCAACGGTGGCCTTGGGATGGGCCTCTAGCTGAGCCTGTTGATATCCCCGTTTTTTGTCCTCAGCTCCAAAAACTATCTTGCTAAGTTGTGACCAATAGATGGCACCCATACACATCACACAGGGTTCTAGTGTAACATAAAGGCAACAATCGCTTAGGTATTTCCCGTTTAAAAAATGGGCAGCAGAGGTGATGGCTTGCATTTCGGCATGGGCGGTAACATCGTTCAAACGCTCGGTCAGATTGTGTGCTCGTGCAATGATTTTGTTGTCGATGACGACCACAGCACCAACAGGCACCTCCTCGGCTTCATAGGCTTTTTGGGCTTCAACCAAGGCCTGTTTCATAAAATAATGATCGTCGAACATTTCCACTGGGTGAAAATACAAAACCCTAATAGCGGGTACAAGCGAAACTTTATCTTTGTAACTTGAGATAATAATTTTATGCCTCCCATGAGCGAAAAAAAAAGACTTTTTCTACTTGATGCTTACGCCTTAATTTTTAGAGGCTATTACGCCTTTATCAAAAATCCTCGTATCAATTCCAAAGGGATGAATACCTCGGCCATCATGGGCTTTATGAATTCTATTTTGGATGTGATCAAGCGGGAAAAGCCCGACCATCTGGCGGTCGGTTTTGACAAAGGGGGATCCCAAAAAAGGACAGAAATGTTTACCGAATACAAAGCCAACCGAGACGAAACTCCAGAGGCCATTGTTCTTGCTGTGCCTTATATTCAAAAAATCCTCGAGGCCATGCATATCCCCGTAGTGGTAAAGGAAGGCTTTGAAGCCGATGACATCATTGGAACCCTGGCCAAACAGGCCGAAAAAGAAAATTACAAAACCTTTATGGTAACGCCCGATAAGGATTTTGCGCAATTGGTTTCTGAAAACATATTTATGTACCGACCTGCCCGAATGGGCAACGGCATCGAAATTTGGGGGGTGCCAGAAGTACAAGAAAAATTTGAAATCGAAAGGCCAGAGCAGGTCATCGACTACTTGGGTATGATGGGCGATAGTGTGGATAACATTCCAGGATTGCCAGGAGTAGGAGACAAAACCGCCAAAAAGTTTCTTAAGCAGTTTGGTAGTATGGAGAACCTCCTCGGCAACCTCGACCAAGTTCAGGGCAAACTCAAAGAAAAAATCGAAGCCAACAAAGATCTGGGGGTACTGTCCAAAAAACTAGCGACCATCATCACCAATGTGCCGGTTCAGTTCAAAGAAAAAGACTATGAACTTTCAGAACCAGATATGGAAGCCGCCAGCGCCATTTTTGAAGAATTGGAATTCAGAAGAATACGGGAAAATTTTAAGAGAATTTTTAGCCTCAATAAAGAATCTAGCCCCGCAACAAGCCCCAGCCCCACTGTCGCTGCTTCTGCTTCCACTGCTCAGTTTGACCTTTTTAATCCTCCTCCAGGGCAAGGAACCGCTTTGGCCGAATCTTCAAAAAACAGTCAAAAATCCGTCAACCACCAATACCAATGGGTAAACAGTCCCACCGGAAGATCGCTACTCCTTGAAAAATTACTTCAACAAAACAGCGTTTGTTTTGATACCGAAACCACTGGATTGGATGCCCTACAAGCCGAATTGGTCGGCATTGCTTTTAGTTGGGAACAACAAAAAGGTTACTACATCGCCTTGCCCGAAGATCGTGGGGAAACTCAAGCCATTATCGATGCTTTTAGGCCCTTTTTTGAAAATCCACAAATCGAAAAAATTGGCCACAATCTCAAATACGATTTAAAAGTACTTCTCAAATACGATCTAAAAGTTTTTGGCCCACTCTATGACACCATGATCGCCCACTACCTTATCAATCCCGATATGCGGCACAATATGGATGTTTTGGCAGAAACTTATCTCAACTACAGTCCACAGTCCATTACCGAATTGATCGGTAAAAAAGGGAAAAACCAAGGCAGTATGCGCGATGTACCACTGGATCAACAAACCCAATATGCGGTCGAAGATGCCGATATTACCCTCCAACTCAAACATCATTTTGAAAAGGAATTGGCCGAAGCTGGTACCACCGAACTTTTTAATAAGGTAGAACTTCCCTTGGTGGAAGTATTGACCGATATGGAGGCAGAGGGGATCAATCTGAATGTGGATTTCCTGAATCAACTATCTAAGACCTTGACGGCCGACATTGCAGTTTTGGAAAAAGATATTTTTGCAGAGGTGGGAGAAACATTCAATTTGGCCTCTCCCAAACAGTTGGGCGTAATCCTCTTTGAAAAACTCAAATTGGTGGACAAGCCCAAAAAAACCAAAACGGGGCAATATTCAACGGCCGAAGACATACTCTCCTATTTGGCAAAAGATCATCCGATTGTCGCCAAAATATTGGAGTGGCGCTCTCTCCAAAAATTAGAGAATACCTATGTTTCGGCTTTACCCAATGATCTGAATCCACAAACCCAAAGAATTCACACGGTTTACAACCAAGCCGTTGCTGCTACAGGAAGATTGAGCAGTAACAATCCCAACCTGCAAAATATCCCCATCCGTACCCCAAGAGGACAAGAGGTGCGAAAAGCTTTTATCCCCAGAGACAACGATCATATCCTTATGGCTGCCGACTACTCCCAGATTGAACTGCGGATCATTGCGGCATTGAGTAAAGATCCCGCCATGGTCAAGGCTTTTCAAAACAATGAGGACATTCATGCCGCAACTGCCGCTAGGGTCTTTGGTGTACCCCTAGAGGAAGTGACCCGCGAACAACGAAGTAATGCCAAGACGGTAAACTTTGGAATCGTTTATGGAGTTTCGGCCTTTGGACTGAGTCAACAGACCAACCTAAACCGGACGGAATCCAAAGAACTGATCGATACTTATTACGCCAGTTATCCCCAACTGAAACAATACATTTCTGAGCAAGTGAATTTTGCTCGCGAACACGGCTATGTGGCTACAGTACTGGGACGCCGACGTTATCTAAAGGATATTAACTCTCAGAATGCAGTGGTCAGAGGTGCCGCCGAACGCAATGCGGTCAATGCCCCTATTCAGGGAAGTGCGGCCGATATCATCAAATTGGCCATGATCCAAATTCACCAAAAAATCAAAAACGAAAATTGGCAGTCCAAAATGCTTTTGCAAGTCCATGACGAATTGGTATTCGACGTGCTGAAAAGCGAAAGAGAAGGCTTTGAAAAAATGGTAAAAACTGAAATGGAAAATGCCTTTGACATCGGATTGCCTTTATTGGTAGATATTGGTTTTGGAGAGAATTGGCTGGAAGCACATTGACACTTACACTCGACTGTATCGATTATCTTTGAAATGGCCCTCAACAGGATCCATTCCTTTATCTTTTTTTAAGCCTATTCTGAAAACTCCCTCCACAGTTTTAGACAAACATTGTTAAGGACATCATTATCACATTCCATACAATATGTACACCCATAAGAACATACCATGGCTTCATCACTTTCACCGGGAAGCTTTCTATAACTGTTTTTACAACTAGACTTCATTCGGATATTACTTCATCTTAGGTTTTGGGCAAAGCGTCAAATTCTTTTCTTTTACTTTCCAT
>JAACDY010000030.1 GCA_009936675.1 Bacteroidota bacterium | reverse complement strand
AGAGAGGATGTTTCACGAAAAGAAAAAATAACCATAGCGTTTTTGGACGAGCAATTTAACGAACAAACATTGACTTTAGATGGTCTTGCTGCTCGTGTCGTTCAACACGAGTACGATCATGTTGAGGGTATTTTGTTTACCGATAAACTCAGTCCATTGAAAAAAAGATTGTTAAAAGGTAAATTAAATAACATCAGTAAAGGCAATATAAATCCCGATTATAAAATGCGTTTTTCGGCCAAAAAAACAAGAAAATGAGCGAATCTAATTTAGATAAAGTATTAACCATTGCGGGTAAGCCCGGACTGTTTCGAATGGTTGCCCAAACCCGAACGGGCGTGATTGCAGTTTCATTGGTGGATCAAAAGAAAATTGTGACCAATTTGGGGCAACAAATCAATGTTTTGTCGGAAATCAGGGTATTTGGATTGAAGGATGAAATGCCTTTGAACGATATTTTTGAGCGAATGTTTCAGTTGGAAAAAGGTCAGTCTGCTCGGGTAAAACCCAAAGCTTCCAAAGACGAATTAGAATCCTATTTTTTCGAGGTTTTTCAGGACTATGACGAGGATCGTGTTTTTAGCAGTGACATCAAAAAAATCATACAGTGGTACAATCTGCTGTTGGATTCAAACGAATTAAAATTTAAGCTCCCAAAGGAGGAAAAATCCTCCGATACGGAGGAAGCATAAATGGGATCGAGAACAGCACAACTTCAAGCTTTTGAGCGTTTGCTTAACATCATGGATGAACTCCGGGAAAAATGTCCTTGGGATCGAAAACAGACTTTTGAGACCCTTCGTCATTTGACCATTGAGGAAACTTACGAATTGGGAGATGCCATATTGGATAATGATTTGGAGGAGGTCAAAAAGGAATTGGGAGATTTACTGCTCCATATTGTTTTTTACTCCAAAATAGGGAGTGAAAAAAAGGTTTTTGACATTGCTGATGTTGCCAACCATATATCCGAGAAGTTGATCCATCGGCATCCGCATATTTACGGGGATACTGCTGTAGAAAATGCAGATCAAGTGGAAAAAAATTGGGAAGCCATCAAGTTAAAAGAGGGCAAGAAAAGTGTCTTGGAAGGGGTTCCCAAAAGTCTTCCTGCATTGGTAAAGGCTTACCGTATTCAAGATAAAGTAGCAGGTGTGGGTTTTGACTGGGATAATGATGAGGAAGTGTTGGCTAATGTGAAAGAGGAGCTAGAGGAGCTCAGCACTGAAATAGATAGCGGTGATTTAAATCAAATGGAGGCTGAGTTTGGAGATGTGATGTTTTCACTGGTTAATTATGCACGATTTCTTAAGATCAATCCCGAAACTGCACTAGAGCGTACCAATAAAAAATTCATCAAGCGCTTCAACTATATTGAAGAAAATGCCGAAAAATCTCAAAGAAAAGTCAGTGAGTTGAGTATTGAAGAAATGGAGGTTTTATGGCAGGAAGCCAAAAAAACAGAATAATCTAGGCTTCTGTTTCTCCCTGATCGCCTTCCTCTTCTATAGGTTCTTCTTGCTCAGGTGCATTTCTGGCTGCTGCTTCCCTTTTTAGTTTTCTTAAACCTAACAGTTGTTCTTTGTACTTTTCAATTTCAGATTTGAGACGATCCAACTTGGAGGTAACATCCATCAAAAGAGGATTGTCAGTACTGGAATTTGAAAAATATTCGAGATTATTTTCCAATTGTCTAGCCTCTGAATTGAATTCTTCGATGATTCTCTTGATGTTTTGAATTTCACGACTCAATCCATTTTCATCGTCTTTGATGATGGAAAAACGAATGTGATTTTTGCCCTCTGCCTTTACACTTTCTTCCATATCAGATTTGTCGATGAGCGCAATGAATGCCTTATTGAAATCTTCAACACTTTTGGAATTGGTGTTGCCGCTCAATTTCCCCAATTGACTGTACTCCTCCCATTGATAATTGAAAAACTCTTTAA
This sequence comes from Bacteroidota bacterium, assembly GCA_009936675.1. GTDB lineage: Bacteria > Bacteroidota > Bacteroidia > Flavobacteriales > Flavobacteriaceae > UBA8316. The sequence goes on along the minus strand of JAACDY010000030.1, from coordinate 6,953 downwards.
AGGGTTCTAGTTCGGGGGGCATTTGAAAGCCGGCTATACTTTTGATGAAGGCTTCTTTCTTATGATGAGCATCTAACTCGTTTTTATTAATCCTCTGATAACCAGATTTGATGCGGTCAAAATAAAGATTGCATTGGGAGCGACACTCCTCCCAAAGGATATTGGAAAGTTTTCTCGGAACAAAACCTATGGATCTCCAATCCTTCTGAATGTTTTTCATTCGGTTGTTGTAGCTACTCCAATCGTCATTTTCTAAAATTTCTTTTACCTCAGTGATTAAGGCTTTTTTGAGATCAATATTCTTTTTTTGCTCGGCTTTTTGAGACTTGTAAAATTGGTTCTTTTCTCGATTGATTTCTCGGCTAATTTCTCTGAATCGGTTCCAAGTATTTTTACTAAATTTTTTAGTTACTTGTCCGATGGCTTGGAATTCCGTTCTCATTTTATTGAACTCATCGATGGTTTTTCGCCAATCGTTGTGATTTTGTGGTGGATTGTTTTTGATCTCCTCCATACGACCCAAAATCGACTTTTTTTTGTTGAGATTTTCTTCTAAGATATTATCGTATTCTTTGTCAAACTCCTGTCTTTTGGTGTGAATGATTTGACTGGCGGCTTGGAAACGAGCCCATAATTCTTCTCTGTGTTCTTTAGCAACTGGCCCAAGGTCATTTTTCCAAAGTCTATGAAGTGTGTTTAGATCTCTTGAAGCTTTGAGTATATCGGGTATTTTGGAGAGTGATTCTGCCTGTTCGATGATTTTGATTTTCTCCTCATAGTTGTGTTTAAAATCCAAATCTCTCAACTCGCGATTCAGGTGAAGAAAATCATAGAAAATTTCCGTATGATGTTTGTAGGTCTGCCAAACATTATTGCTTTGGGCTCTGGGAACAGGTCCGGTTTTGTGCCAACTGTCCTGTAAATTTTTAAATTTTTTGTAAATCGTATTGATGTTTTCATCAATATTGATCAGTTCTTTCAAACTTTCAATGATCTCTAATTTTCGATCAAGATTGAGTTTTTGAGATTGTTCTCTTTCTTGAAAATAGGTTCTTTTGTTTTTTTTGTATTCCCGAAAAGCTTGATCAAATGCGTTTTTGTACTGGGGTTTAAAATAAAAATCAATTTCGTTGCCCCCTTCTTTGATAAAAGCCTCCTTTTTTTCCTGAATTTCCGATTTGAACTTGGTATCGAAAGTATGGATGATTTCCTTGATATTTTTTTCGTCGGTAAACCATTTTACTGCTTTGATTCTTTTTTGAATCTCTTCTACCAATTCAGTTAAACTCAGTTGACTGAAATCTTTGGTTTGCTCTTGAGGAGTTTCGGATTTTTCTTGATCCTTATTTTTTGCTGCTACTTCGTTTGGGGCATCAGTATCCTCTTTGGATGGAGTATTACTCTGTTCAGCGGCACCTTCAGGAGGGGTAATCGCCTCTGACGATTGCACCTTTTTCTCTTCCTGAGGATCATTGGCGATGTCATTTGTGTTTGCCATATCAGGTATTGTTAGGGTTTAATTTTTTTAAAATTTACAAAAAAAATAAATGCCTGCCTATTGATTCCATACCTCCCAAGACTTTTTGGCTTGGTATTCTAACATTTTAAGTCCATTTAAGATTTTACAGCCCCTTTGTTTTCCCTCTCTTAAAAAACGTGTTTCCGGGGGATTGTAAATCAAATCATAGAGAACATGATCCTGGGTTAGTAGGGAATAGGGCAAATTTGGCACTGCCTCAATATTGGGAAATGTTCCTACTGGGGAGGCATTGATGATTAAGTGATGTTCATCCATAATGGTTTCATCCACTGCTTCGTATTGAATTGTATTTTCTTTAGCACTCCTAGAGACGTAGGAAAATTCGATGTTTAATTTTTTCATCACATACGCCACTGCAGAAGAAGCTCCACCAGTGCCGAGAATCAATGCTTTTTTGGGGAAATTATTGATGATTTCTAAAAGTGATTTTTCAAACCCATAGACATCAGTGTTGTGACCACTGATGCTCCCGTCTTGATGAAATTTAATGGTATTTACTGCATTCATTTCTGCCGCAGTAGGGGAGAGTAGATCCAAAAAAGGAACGACCTCTCTTTTGTATGGCGTGGTGACATTGAGTCCTGAAATATTCTTTTGAATGAATACGTTTTTTAGTGCTTCAATTTGCTCTAAATCGAAGTTTTCATAAGAACAATTCTGCAAATTTTCGGTTTCAAATTTTTGTTTGAAATATCCTCTCGAAAATGAATAGGCTATATTTCTGCCTATCAAGCCATAACGCTTGGTATTACTTTTTTTGGACTCCATATTTTTCCAACAAGCTTACGATTAATATTCCTAAAATTATGAATAAAGTGATGAACCAAAAATGAGTACTTAAAAAATTTGGTAAATAATAGTCATAGTATTCAATGATCGGGTTTCCAACACTATTGTATAGCACTTCTCCTGAATTGTTCTTGACAAAAACTTCGTTTCTCCAAGGCCAAATGACCCCCAGTGATCCTGCGATAAAACCTACAATGGTCGCCAAAGTGATTTGCTTGAATTTTTTTAAAACAAAACTCAATACATTCGAAAACATAACCAGACCTGTAATGGAACCGAGGGTGAAAATCACTGCCAGTTGCAGCAGCTTCATTCTCGAGTGGTCTTCAATAAACCCGAAGTTGAATTGAATTATATCGATTAGGGTAAAATATATGGCATTGACTGCATCGACCAACAAAAGGGTGTAATTGCCCAGTAAAAGGAGCAGAAACGAGCCAGATAAGCCTGGAAGGGTCATGCCCGAAACGCTGATGATTCCACAAAATAAAACAAAGAGCAGGCCGTCATTCTCGGAGGAGGGTTTGGATAACATAATGATCAATCCTACGGACAAGCCAAATAGGAAAAATAGGAATGTTTTTAAATTCCATTTTTCCAGTTGAAAATATACGAAATAGAGAGAGGCGAGGATCATTCCAAAAAAGACGCCCAATACCTGCATTTCAAAATTTTTGATTAGATAATCTAAAATCAGAGATACACTAAAATAGCTGATGATGACGCCTGAGAAAAGTAATACCAGAAAACGTCCATTGGTGTATTGGTAAAAAGGCCGCCAACCCCTACGGATCAATATGGTCAATGCTTTGAGGTTGATTTTCTGTAAGGAATAAATCAATTCTTCGTAAAACCCAGCTACAAAAGCAACAATACCCCCCGATACGCCAGGGACTTTATTGGCTGCTCCCATTGCGACCCCCTTTAAAATTAAAATTAAATCCTTTCGATAAGATTTGTTTTCTTGACTCACTTTGGGGGATTAAATTTTTTTCTCTCCAAAATCCATACCAAGCAAAGGCCTGTGATAAAAAAAACAACAGCCAGTATAAGTTGAGGATTTTCCTGATACTCAAAAGGGGAAATGGGTTTGGACAATGTTTTGGTATTTTCGCCCAGAGACCACTCAAAGTTTTGCTGCCAAGGCCACAATTTGTGGAGCGCACCGATCATAAGGCCAATCAATACTGCCATGGTCTTGTCGTGTTCCTTGTCAAATAGCCATTTTAAGATGGAAGCAAAAATTCTCAAACCTAGGACGATACCCAGAACAAAAACAGAGAGTTTGGTGAGCGTAGGAATCATGATTTCCAAATCAAGATTGCTCAAACTCGTTATGGCGTTTTTGATCAGACTGATGACCGTGCTATAAGCTCCAAGAATAAGAAGTATGTAGGCTCCAGAGATCCCCGGTAATATCATGGCAATAATTCCAAAGAAACCAGATATAAACAAATAAAACAAGCCTATTTCTCCATTAACTGGAGTCATTTGAGTCAATATAAAAGATAAAATAGCACTAGCAATGGCCAGTAATGAATTGGATACGCCCCATTGCTTTAGTGTGTTTTTCAACAGAAAAATACTCGCAATCAGTAACCCCAAAAAGAAGGACCACAGTGGGATGGGGTGTTCGTTGATGAGCCAGTCGATGGCAAAAGACAGACTCAAAATGGCGGTGATGATTCCAAAGAAAAGAACCGTTAGAAATTCTCCATTGATATTGCTCCAAAAAGACCTTATGCCCTCGTTTGTTAGGCTTTTTAGGTTTTTCAGGTTGATGGAGTCAATGGACTGAATGAGTTCTTTGTAAACTCCAAGTATTAGAGCTATAGTCCCTCCAGAGACTCCGGGCATTAGATCGGCTGTGCCCATGGCCATTCCCTTGAAAAATAAAATAATTTTATCCTTGGAAATAAGATTTTTCAAAAGTCAAATTTTAGCGCAATATAGAGCGAAAAACCGAATTAGGAGTTCTATATATGGTGGATTAAAATTTGATCAATTCAGGAAATAAATGATTGATATTTCTTGGAATCTTAATCTCACTTTTGATTTGGTTGAAAATCAGTTGAGCTTCGTTGTGATCCCCCAGTCTGAATTTACATCCTGCTAAGCGATACAAAATGGAAGCGTTTTTTTGATGGTATTGCAAGGCTTGTTCTCCAATTTTAAGAGCGTTTTTCCAATCATTGACCAGCATGAGGGAGTCCATCCACAAGGTCCAATTCTGAATAGATTGATTTCCAAGATTGATGGCGGTTTCACAGCCTAGGGCGGCCTCCTCATAATAATTTAACTCGAAGTGGATAAGCGCACTTTTCATCCATAAGTCTTTGTTGTCAGAGTTGGATTGTAGCCCTCTATTGACATAATGTTGAGCCTTGAGATAGTCTTTTGTGTCGATCAAAAACTCAATCAGAGCCATCCAACTTTTTTCGTGGTTGGGTTCGAGTTTGATGGATTCTTCAAGGTATCGAATGGCTAGTTTATCGTTTCCTAATTTTAGATGACAAAGTCCAATTCTGTGATTGACAAAAGCGCTGGGATCGGTAAAATTTTGCGAGAATTCATAGTTGTCTATGGCTTCGTTGATCCGCCCCATTTGCTCTAACAGCTTCCCTTTTTCGATATAGGCTCCAGTAAAACAATCGTCGCTGATGATGGCAAATTCAAAGGCAGAAATAGCTTCGTCTGCCTTGTTGATCTTGATGTATATCTTGCCCAATTGATGCCAAGCTACTTCGCTGTATGGATTGATTTCAAGAAGGCTGTTTAGTGTGTTGATGGCTTCTATATCCTCACCCAATTGCTCGTAACAATACAATAAATTGTAAAGGGATTGGTAGTCGAGTGTATTTTCCTTTACACATCTGTAAAAGTAATCTTTAGCCTTGATATAATCTTCTACGAATAAGTATTCCATACCCAACAAGTTCCATATTTCAATGGGTTCCTCAGTCACATCCAGTGCTTTTTTGAGCAATTCAATGGTTTTGGGATGATCCTTTTTTTTGGAGGAAATATTGGCTTTTTGTAAAAAGATTTCTTCGTGTTCAGGAGATATTTTCTCAATGACACTGAGCATATACTCGGCTTTTTTGTAGTCCCCATCCATCAGTAAGATTTCACTTTTAAGCAACATTAATTCTACGTTTTGAGGATGTTGCTCCATTCCCATTTTGATTGCTTTTTTGGCAAGATTAAATTGGGCAAAATCAATATAGTGGTGGATAATGTTTTCAAATTCAAGGGCATCAAAGAATAGCACTTGGTTCGTTTTGAGCATTTGCTCAAATTTGGTTAAGGAGGGATTATTGTCTTCCGATAAATTATCGAACATAAAGTTTTATTCTTTATCTAAATTTATTGAAGAATAGAAGATTCATTAAGGAGAAGAGTTTATTCTTTTCAACAAAAGTATTAACATTATTCTAAATTTCGTCTAGAGCCTCTTTGATGATTTCACATCCCAAGATAATTTCTTCCTCACTAATGTTTAATGGTGGCGAAATTCTTATGGCATTTTTTTCCCACAATAACCAGAACAATAGAAGTCCTTTTTCTATGCAGTGGGTGACTAAATAATTGGGAATCTCGGGACGCTCGAAAATAGGAGCCAACATCAAGCCTTTCCCACTGATGCTTTTGATCATGGGGTGTTTTAAGTTTTCTCTGAATATTCTTTCCTTATGGCTAATTTGCTGGGTCAATTTTGTAGAAATGATTTCGTTGATGGTAGTTAAGGCCGCTGTGGCGATGACAGGGTTTCCCCCAAAAGTGGTGATGTGACCAAGTTTGGGTTGATCTTCCAATTTTTGCATTAGTTTTTTGGAGGCGGAAAAAGCGCCGATGGGTAAGCCTCCTCCCAGTGCTTTTCCCATGACTACTATGTCAGGAGCAATTCCAAAATGCTCAAATCCGAACATTTTACCCGTTCGTCCAAACCCTGCTTGAATTTCGTCAAGTAGGAGAAGAGCGCCTACTTCTTCACATCTTTTTTTGACTTTCTTCAAGTAATCATCCTCTGGTAAAATAAACCCCGCTCCTCCTTGAATGGTTTCCAATAGGACTGCCGCAGTATTCTTATCAATTTGATCCAAGTCTTTTTCCGCATTGAAGTGAAGAAACCGCACTCCTGGAAGTAGTGGGCGGTATCCTTTTTTTTGTTGTTCATAGCCCAATAAACTCAATGCTCCATGTGTACTGCCATGATAGGATCGATGGGCAGCAACAAGTCCAGATCTTTGGGTTACTCGCTTGGCCAGCTTCAATGCACCTTCTATGGCTTCTGTACCCGAGTTGGTTAAATAAATGACTTCATGGTTTTTGGGGAGCAACTCCACTAGTGTTTTACAGAGGGCCACTGCCGGTGCCTGAGCAAATTCGCCATAAACCATGACATGCATATATTTTTCTATCTGTGATTTAAGAGCACTGACTACTTTTGGATGGGAATGACCCAATGGGAGCGCCGATACACCAGCCACAAAATCCAAATAGGATTTGCCTTGGGTGTCGTATAGATAACTGCCGCTGGCATGCTCGATTTCCAAGCCGAGGGGATGGGGAGTGGTTTTGGCTTGGTATTTTAAAAAATCTTCAAGCATTTATTCCTCGATTT